>NZ_WVTE01000090.1:0-9102 GCF_009939605.1 Rhodococcus sp. YH1
GACCCTCGCCGCGGTCGTCCTCGTCGCCGCCTCGGCACTCATCGACGTGCGCGGCGTGATCCGCATGTGGCGGATGAGCCGGATCGAGGCCGGTCTCGCGGCGGCGGCCTTCCTCGAGCGCCCGCAGGCCGGGTTCTCCGACGGTGCCGAACACCGAATACTGCGGCTGCAGCAGGGAATCGCCGAACACGAGCAGGAACTGACTGCCGTTGCTGTCCCGGTGCCCGGCGTTGGCCATCGCGACGGTGCCGCGCGGATACACGACGGGGGACGGCAGATAGCCGTTCTCCCCGCGGACGACCGTGACGGGGTACTCGTCGGCGAACGTGTAGCCGGGCCCTCCCGTCCCGGATCCGGTGGGGTCGCCGCACCGGAACATCTGCATCCCCGGTTCGTCGGTCACGTGATGGCACTCGGTCCCGTCGAAGAAGCCCTGCCGGGCGAGGCCGACGAAACTCTGCACCGCACACGGCGCTGCGGCGCGCTCGAGGACCAGCGGGACCGGACCCGCGGAGGTCGTCAGCGTCAGCTCCACCGTCCCGGTCGCGGGCACGGACGTCGACGCGGGCACGGTCGCCGTCCTCGCGGCCGGCCCGGCGGCACGGAACGCGCAGGCGACGGTGGCGGCCGCCGGTTCCGGCCGCGGCGGCATCGCAACATAGGCGGACGGGTCGAAGCCGGGGGAGGTGGCGGCCGCGGTGGTCGTCGCCCGCAGCGCGGCAGGGGCGGGCCCGGTGTCGGAAGCGGCACACGCCGCAGCCGCGAGTGCTGCGCCGAGCGTCGCGGCCAGGCGCGCAGCAATGGAGGTACCTGAGGTCACAGACACGGCACAGTAGACGATCCCGTCACAATCCGACAGACCCCTGCCGGCGGCGGGGACGCGAACGCCCCGCCCACCGGCGGGTGGGCGGGGCGTTGGGAGACGCGCCGGATCAGTCCGTGCGGACGGCGGTCAGCGTCGTCGGCGCCGCCGGTGGTCCGTCGGGTCCGCCGCCGTCCACCCCGGCCGCGGCGATCTCGTCGAGGGTCGCCAGGCCGGTCTCGTCGATGGTGCCGAACACGGTGTACTGCGGCGGCAGGATCGAATCGCCGTAGACCAGGAAGAACTGGCTGCCGTTCGTGCCGGGACCGGCATTGGCCATCGCGAGCGTGCCCCGTGGGTAGATCATCGGATTCTGCGCCTGCGGATCTCCGGCCGCGTACTGGTCGGTGGGGAACTCGTTGGCGAACTCGTAGCCCGGTCCGCCGGTACCCGTGGCGGTGGGGTCGCCGCACTGCAGCACCGACAGCGTCGGGTCGGTCGTCAACCGGTGGCAGTCGGTGTCGTCGAAATACCCCTGGGAGGCCAGCGACAGGAAGCTGCCGACGGTGCACGGGGACAGCTCGCCCCGCAGGGCCAGCCCGATGTCGCCCTGGGTGGTCGCCACGGTGACGTCGGTGTCGGTGGTGGGGACGGCCTCGGCGCGCGGCGGCTGCACCGGCTTCGCGGCCGGTCGCCCGTCGGACGGGTACGCGCAGCTCACCGTATCGGGCAGCGGCTCGGCCCGCTGGGCGGGCAGGGCCGGGAAGTCGGACAGCGACGGTGCGGACGTCGGTGCCGAGGCCGCGGTGCTCGACGTGGACGTCGCGGACCCGTCGTCCGGGTCGCCGGAGCAGGCGGTGAGCAGCAGCGCCACACCGACCCCGGCCACGGCGGCCCGGGCAGCGCCGGATCGGGTACGGGTCATCAGTCCATCCTCACACTGGTCAGGGAGATCGGCTGGGCCGGCGCGCCGTCCTGGCCGCCGCCCTCGACCCCGGCGGCGGCGACCGTGTCGAGGGTCGCCAGGCCGGTCTCGTCGATGGTGCCGAACACGGTGTACTGCGGCGGCAGGATCGAGTCGCCGTACACGAGGAAGAACTGGCTGCCGTTGGTGCCGGCGCCGGCGTTGGCCATCGCGACGGTGCCGCGCGGGTACGTCAGCGGCTGCGTGGCCGCCGGATCCTCGGGCGCGTACTGGTCGGTGGGGAACTCGTTGGCGAACTGGTAGCCGGGGCCGCCGGCGCCGGTGCCGGTCGGGTCGCCGCACTGCAGCACGGCGAGCGAGTCGGACGTGGTCAGGCGGTGGCAGGCGGTGTCGTCGAAGTACCCCTGCGACGCCAGGGACAGGAAGTTGTTGACCGTGCACGGGGAGGTGTCGTTGTGCAGGACCAGGCCGATGTTGCCCTGGGTGGTCTCCACACTGACGCTGATGTCGGTATTGCCCTCGCCGGTGGTGAGGATGCCGTCGGTGCGCGGCGGCTGCACCGGCCTGGCCGGTTCGCCGCCGGGCGGGTACGCACAGTTCACCGATTCGGGCAGCGGTTCCGACCGGCCCGCGGGCAGCACCGCGAACTCGGTCTGCGCCGGGTCGGTCGTCTCCGACGCCGCGGTGGAGGCGGCGTCGTCGCCGCCGCGGCCGAGCACCCAGATGCCGACGCCCGCCGCGACGACCGCGGCCACACCGAGCGCCGACAGACCGATGGTCAGCTGGCGGCGCTTGCGCGCCCGCTGTGCCCGCCGTTCGAGTTGCCGCTCGAGTTTGCGTTTGGCGGCCTGGCGCCGCTGTGCGTTGCTCGGCACTGCAGTAGTCCTCCCGTAACCGATCGTCGTTGCCGGTCCCAGCGTCGCCGCTGGAACCCGGCTCGAGCCGGATCGAGTCTGCCACCCCAACCTGAGAACCGGGCGACGGGGAGCCCGGCCTAGGCTGTAGGGGCCACGCGAAGGCCCACACCGTAGGAGCGATGCCCGTGCTCGTCACCGGATTCCCCGCCGGGATGTTCCAGACCAACTGCTACATCCTCGCGCAGGACGACGCGAAGGAATGCGTCGTCGTCGACCCCGGGCAGGATGCCGCCGAGCCCCTCGCCGACTTTCTCACCCGGTCCGGACTGACGCCGCGCGCGGTGCTGCTCACCCACGGGCACCTCGACCACATCTGGTCGGCGCAGGCCGTCGCCGACCGCTACGACATCCCGGCCTATATCCATCCGGACGACCGCTACATGCTGACCGATCCCGGGCGCGGCATCGGCCCGACGTTGAAGCCGTTCCTCGAGGGCGCCGAATTCGCCGAGCCGCGGACCGTGATCGAACTGGCCGACGGGGACGAGATCGAGCACGCCGGCATCCGGTTCGCCGTCGATCACACCCCGGGGCACACCCAGGGCTCGGTGGTGCTGCGCACCCACGCGACGACCCCCGACGGCGACGACGTCGAGATCGCCCTCACCGGCGACACCCTGTTCCAGGGGTCGATCGGCCGCACCGACCTGCCGGGTGGCAACCACGAACAGCTGCTCGCGTCGATCGCGGCGAAACTGCTCGTGCGCGACGACGCCACCGCGATCCTGCCCGGCCACGGCCCGTCCAGCACCATCGGCCAGGAGCGGGTGTCGAACCCGTTCCTGGTGGGGCTGGCCGGCTCCCGCTGACCCGGCCCGGGCCGGCCTCCGATCCACCGACGAGAGAAAGCAGCGACAGTTGAGCAAGCCCTCCACGTTCTCGGCGCCCAAGGGTGTACCCGATTACGTCCCCCCGCAGTCCGCGGAGTTCGTCGCCGTGCGCGACGGGCTGACCCGCGCGGCGCGGCTGGCCGGCTACGGGCACATCGAGCTGCCGATCTTCGAGGACACCGGACTGTTCGCGCGCGGCGTCGGCGAGTCCACCGACGTCGTCAGCAAAGAGATGTACACGTTCGCCGATCGCGGCGACCGGTCCGTCACGCTGCGCCCGGAGGGCACCGCGGGTGTGATGCGGGCGGTGATCGAGCACGGCCTCGACCGTGGCCAGCTGCCCGTCAAGCTGAGCTACTCGGGCCCGTTCTTCCGGTACGAGCGCCCCCAGGCCGGCCGGTACCGCCAGCTGCAGCAGGTGGGCGTCGAGGCGATCGGCGTCGACGATCCGGCCCTCGACGCCGAGGTCATCGCCGTCGCCGACGCCGGATTCCGCAGCCTGGGCCTCGAGGGGTTCCGCCTCGAGATCACGTCCCTCGGCGACGAGACGTGCCGCCCGCAGTACCGGGAGTTGTTGCAGCAGTTCCTGTTCAAGCTGGACCTGGACGAGGAGACCCGCCGCCGCGCCGAGATCAACCCGTTGCGGGTGCTCGACGACAAACGCCCCCACGTGCGGGAGATGACGGCCGACGCGCCGCTCATGCTCGACCACCTTTCCGACACGGCCAAGGCGCACTTCGACGAGGTGCTCTCGCATCTCGACGCGCTCGGCGTGCCGTACACGATCAACCCGCGCATGGTGCGCGGCCTCGACTACTACACGAAGACGACGTTCGAATTCGTCCACGACGGGCTCGGCGCCCAGTCCGGGATCGGTGGCGGCGGCCGCTACGACGGCCTGATGGCGCAGCTCGGCGGCCAGCCGCTCTCCGGTATCGGCTTCGGGCTCGGCGTCGACCGCACGGTCCTCGCGCTCGCCGCCGAGGGCAGGACCGCAGGCAGCCCCGCCCGCTGCGAGGTGTTCTGCGTGCCGATGGGCGAGGCCGCCAAGTCGACGCTGGTGCCGATCGCCCACCGGCTGCGCGCCGCCGGCATCCGCGTGGACCTGGCGTACGGCGGTCGCGGCGTCAAGGGCGCGATGAAGGCCGCCGACCGTTCCGGTGCCGTGGTCGCGCTCGTGCTGGGGGAGCGCGAACTCGAGGCCGGCGAGATCGTCGTCAAGGACCTGCGCACCGGCGAACAGCACACCGTGCCGCTCGACGACGTGGTCGCCCGGGTCGGGGACGTCGTTGCCCGCACCTGACCCGTCGGCCCGTCCCGCGCCGACCCGTCTGGACCTGATCCCCACGCGGGTGCTCGCGCCCCGCGCCGGGAGAGTCGCGGTGTTCTCCCTCCTGATCGGCGTGGTGGCCGGTCTGCTGGTGTACCTGGTGTCCAGCCCGCTGGTTGCGGTCGTGTTCGGTGTGCTCGTCGGGGTGCCGCCCGCGGTGGGCGCCCTGGCGGTGCTGCGCCGGCACCGCTGGATCGACGGCACCACGGTCACCGCGAAGGGGGCGCTGCGCACCCGGCGGGTGGAGCTGCGCAACCTCGCCGGGGTCGAGCTGGTGGTGTCGGCGCTGCGGGTGAGTCAGGTGGTGTTGCGGCTCAACGACGGGGATCGGCTCGTGTCGGTTCCGCTGGCGTTGTACGCGAACGGCGGCTGCCGGGAGCTCGACGTACTGGCGTTGCGCCGACTCGCCGACGCGCTGGCGGCGAGCGAGCTGGCCTCGGCCGCCGCGATGTCGTCGGTGCTGGTGGAGCAGCTGCGGGCGGAGGCCCGCGACGCCGGGCTCGAGCAGCGGCCGCTGTACCGGGCGGTGCTGCTGGCCCGTGACGCCGGGCGCGTGCCGCAGACCACGCTCACCGACCACGAGGTGGCCTCGCTCGTCGAGTGAGCGCGGACCGATTGGGCTGTGGGTACCCCGGGTATGCGGGGCGCATGATCTCGCTGCACTCGGTGTTCTCCGGGCCGTTCCGAGCCGCCTCCGCGCTGCGCGGGGCGCGGGTGTTCCATCCACGTGGGGTGCTCTTCCGGGGCGTCGCGGAACTGGATTCGCGGTGGTGGCCGGTTCCGGCACCGGCGCGGGTGCCGGTCACCGCGCGGCTGTCCGGCGCCGTGGGCACGCCCGACGGCGTGCCCGACATCCTGGGTCTGGCGTTGCGGTTCTCCCTCGAGGACGGCCCGTGGGACATCCTGCTCGCCACCCTGCACGTGCCCACCAGGGCGGTCCTGCTGCCGGCCCGGGGCTGGTCGACCGCGCGGTACGGCTCCCTCATGGCCTATCGCACGAATGTCGACCTCGCGCCGCGGTGGATCTTCGCGTTCCCGGAGGGCGACCAGCCGTCCTCGACGTCCGTCCTGGAACTGGCCCGGCACGGCGTCCCGTTGCTGTTCTCGTTGCACGTGGCCTCGGCCCGTGGGCCGCTCGTGCCGGCCGGCCGCGTCACGCTCGAGTCCGCGGTGCCCGCCTCCGACGAGGCCCAGCCGTCGTTCGATCCGGTGCTCAACCACCCGGCGGCCGTCGAGCTGTGGCCGCGCTGGCTCGTGCCGTTCCGCCGCGACGCATACCGCGGCAGCCGCTCGGGACGCGGGGCATCCGACGCGTCCGCGCGGAGCGGTTTCCTCGACACTGCCGGAACGTAGTAGCCGGGGGTGCAGAGCAACTCTGCACCCCCGGCCTTCGTGGGCCGGACCGGAACCGGTCCGGCGACGCGTCAGCTCACGACGGCGTCGATCGTCTTCTTCAGGGCCGAGGGCTGCGCGGGGGAGTGCGGGGCCTTCTCCTTCAGCTCGAGCATCCGCGCCCCGATCTCCTGTAGCTGCTTACGGCCGAGTGCCTCCCGCACCCTCGGGAACCACTCCTCTTCCTCCTCCTCGATGTGGTGCTCGACGTTCTCGATGAGGACGGTCGTCTTCGCGTCGAACCGCTCGGCGTCGGGTTTCATCCCGGCCAGCTCCGTCACGAGGACGTCCGCGACGTGGTGCTCCTCGAACGATTCGAGGATGTCCGATTCGAGGTCGGGCAGCAGCGCGCGCACCTCGGGGTACATGCCCTCGTTCTCGATGTAGGTGTGCACCGTCAGCAGTTCGATGATCCGGCCGACGATCCGGCCCTTCTCGTCGCCGTCGTCCGCTCCGCGGAACTCGCGGAACAGCTTCCGGATCTCCTTGTGGTCTTCCTTCAACAACACGATCGCGTCAGTGGACACCAGGCCTCCCGCCGAAGTGGTTCTCGAATGCCCGCCGCCGTGAGGGGCGTGCGCTCCAGATACCCCGGCGGGAGCCCGATTACACCGATCCGTCCGAATCAGGTGCTCGGCGGTGTCCGCTCGGCGGTGTCCCGGACGTGGGGCTCCTCGGCCACCTCGGCGGCGTGGCGCCGGCCGACGCCGACGTGCGCCTCCGCCCGCATGGTCTCCACCATGTGCGGGTAGTGCAGCTCGAACGCCGGGCGCTCGGAGCGGATGCGCGGCAGCTCGTAGAAGTTGTGCCGCGGCGGCGGGCAGGTGGTGGCCCACTCGAGGGAGTTGCCGTAACCCCACGGGTCGTCGACGATCACCACCTGCCCGTACCGGTAGCTCTTGAACACGTTCCACAGGAACGGCAGGGTCGACACGCCGAGGGTGAAGGCACCGATCGTCGAGATGGTGTTGAGGGTGGTGAACCCGTCCGACGGCAGGTAGTCGGCGTAGCGGCGCGGCATGCCCTCGTTGCCCAGCCAGTGCTGCACCAGGAATGTGGTGTGGAAGCCGAGGAAGGTCAGCCAGAAGTGCCACTTGCCGAGGCGCTCGTCCATCAGCCGCCCGGTCATCTTCGGGAACCAGAAGTAGATGCCCGAGTAGGTGGCGAACACGATGGTGCCGAAGAGCACATAGTGGAAGTGCGCGACGACGAAGTAGGAGTCGTGGACGTGGAAGTCCAGCGGCGGGCTGGCGAGGACCACGCCGGTCAGGCCGCCGAAGAGGAAGGTGATGATGAAGCCGACCGCGAACAGCATCGGGGTCTCGAACGTCACCTGCCCCCGCCACATGGTGCCGATCCAGTTGAAGAACTTCACGCCGGTGGGCACCGCGATCAGGAACGTCATGAACGAGAAGTACGGCAGCAGCACGGCGCCGGTGGCGTACATGTGATGCGCCCACACGGCCATCGACAGGGCGCCGATCGCCAGGGTCGCGTAGACCAGGCCGGTGTAGCCGAAGATCGGCTTGCGCGAGAACACCGGAATGACCTCGGAGATGATGCCGAAGAACGGCAGCGCGATGACATACACCTCGGGGTGGCCGAAGAACCAGAACAGGTGCTGGTAGAGCATCACCCCGCCGTTGGCCGGGTCGTAGATGTTGCCGCCGAGCACGCGATCGACCAGCACTCCCATGAACGCGGCGGTCAGCAGCGGGAAGATCAGCAGGATCAGAATCATCGTGATGAAGATGTTCCAGGTGAAGATCGGCATCCGGAACATCGTCATGCCGGGGGCACGCAGGCACACGACCGTGGTGATCATGTTGACCCCGCCGAGGATGGTGCCGAGACCGGCGACGGCCAGACCGGCGAACCACAGGTTTCCGCCGACACCGGGGCTGTGCAGGTCGTCCGCGAGCGGAACGTAGGAGGTCCACCCGAAGTCCGGGGCGCCGCCCGGGGTGACGAGGGAGAAGGCCACGACGGAGGCGCCGAACAGGTACAGCCAGTAGCTGAACGCGTTCAGCCGGGGGAACGCGACGTCGGGCGCGCCGATCTGCAGCGGCAGGATGTAGTTCGCGAACCCGAACACGATCGGGGTCGCGTACATCAGCAGCATGATGCCGCCGTGCATGGTGAACAGCTGGTTGTACTGCTCGTTGGACAGGAACTGCATGCCCGGGACGGCGAGTTCGCTGCGGATCAGCAGGGCCATCAGCCCGCCGATCAGGAAGAAGGCGAACGAGGTCACGATGTACATCAGCCCGAGCATCTTCGGGTCGGTCGTCGTGACCAGCTTGTAGAACGTCGAGCCCTTGGGCGCATACCGCGGCGGATACGGGCGAACGGCCTTCGTCTCGGTGACAACCATGGTGCCTCCTTGCGCCTCCCGGGGGCGGCGATGTCGCTGCGGCGCCGGGTGCTCCGCTCGGCCTGAGACGGCACCCCGGAACGACCGCGGCATCATGCGGTAGGTCGAGCGTAACCGGCACCGGCCGCGCGCGGGAGGTTTTGCGAGGCGGATTGTCGTCCGTCCGCGCGGAATTCGAGGGGTTTCCGGGAACAATTCCTTGCCCCGCTGTGTTGTGAGTGGTACAAGAAAGGTGTAGCGGCCAGCATAGATCGACCGCTCTCCTCAACCGGCACGAAGAGAGTCTGTGGAGGTGGAAACGATGTTGATGCGCACCGATCCGTTCCGCGAGCTCGACCGCTTCGCGCAGCAGGTTCTCGGCACGGCGGCCCGTCCCGCGGTGATGCCCATGGACGCCTGGCGTGAGGGCGACAAGTTCGTCGTCGCCTCGATGTTGTCGGTGTCGAGGTTCTCGCCGAGGAACAGCTGCCGGCTGAACACTCCGCGCGGGCGCTCGGCAGCCACCATCTCCTGACTCTGGTCGCGTGCCGGC
>NZ_WVTE01000091.1:0-8902 GCF_009939605.1 Rhodococcus sp. YH1
GCGGGAGCTGTTGGCGGTGCGGCCGCGCACGATCCCGACGAACTCCTCGACCAGATCGGTGGTCCGCTCCGAAAGCCACACCAGGCCCACCTGCGACTGCGGGGCATCGGTCACCGGCCGGTACGTCAGATCCTTGCGGTGGTACAGCCGGGCCAGCGACTGCGGCACGACCAGCACCCCCACCTCGGAGGCGACGTACGACACGGCCGTCTCCGTCGTGGCCGGGCGCTCGAACGCCGCCTCTCCCGGCAGGCGCGCCCAGTCCAGCACGTCGTCGCGCGGATGCAGCACCGTTTCCTCCGCGAGATCGGCGACGCTCAGTTCGTCGACGGCCGCGACGGCATGCTCCTCGGGTACCACCACCACCGATACCTCGGTGTAGAGATTGATCACCGACAGCCCCTCGCGCGGCAGCGGCAGCCGCAGCACCGCCGCGTCGACCGTGCCGTCGCGCACCGCGGCCTCGCCGTCGGCGGCGTCCACGGGCACCAGCTCGAGGGGGACGTCGGGTATCCGCTCCGCCCACACCCGCACCCATTTCGCGGGGGTGACCCCGGGGACGTAGGCCAGCCGGAACACCGGGGCGGACTCTTCGCTCACCCGCTCAGGCTAGCGGCCCGTGCGTCCAGCGTCCGCCGAGCATCGTGCCCCACACCGGCATCGCGGCCAGCTCCGCACCGGAGCGGGGCAGCGTGTCCGCGTCGAGCACCACCAGGTCGGCGACGTCGCCGACGGCGACGCGGGCACGACCACCGGTGGACGCGGCCAGCGCCACCTGCAGGTCCAGTTCGTGCTCGCGGTGCCAGACCCGGCCGTCGGGCAGCGTGCGGTCGATCGCGGCGGCCAGCGTCCGCCACGGATCCAGGGGCGCGACCGGCGCGTCGGAGCCCAGTACCAGCCGCGCCCCGGCCGCGTGCAGCGTCCCGTACGGGAAGGCGCGGTGCGTGCGGCCGGGCCAGTACCGTTCGGCCAGGTCCACGTCGTCGTACACGTGCGCCGGCTGGATGCTCGCCGTCACACCCGACCGGGCGAACCGCGGGAAGTCGCGCTCGGCCACGAACTGGGCGTGCTCGACGCTGCCGCGCGCCCCGGTGGCGGCGAACGCGTCGAGCACGTGCTCGCAGGCGTGGTCACCGATCGCGTGGATCGCGCTCTCGACCCCGTGTTCGTGGGCGTGGCGCATCAGCGGCTCGAGCCGTTCCGGCGGCACCGACAACACCCCGTGCCCGCCGTCGGGATACGGGTCGTGACAGTAGGCGGTGCGGGTGCCGAGCGATCCGTCGACGATCACCTTCAGCGGACCCACCGTCGCCAGCCCCGCGGTGCCGGGTACCACGTCGCCGGTGCGCATGCCCGCCGCGATCGCCGCGTCCAGCCACCGGGGCCAGATCCCGCACCGCACACGCAGGTGCCGCGTCCCGGCGCCGATGCGGCGCCTCCACGCGGCGAGAGTGTCCGCGATCTCGAAGTCGACGACGCCCACCACGCCGCGGGCGGCGGCCGCCCGGGCCGCGGAGTCCACGAGGCGATCGCGCACCTCGGGGTCGACGCGCTGGATCTCGTTCATCAGCGGCATGAACTCGGTTTCCCGCAGCAGCCCCGTGGGATGTGGATACAGCGAGAAACGCTGTAGCGCAGCAGTATTGAACCAGGCGCTGTGCAGGTCCGCGCTGAACGCGACGACCGGCCGGGCGGGGGCGATCGCATCGAGCGCCGCAGCGGTGGGCGTGTCCGGCCACAGCCCGTCGCGGAAACCGTGCGCGACCACGACGGGGGCGGGGTCACCGGCCAGGCGGGCGGCCACCAGCGCGACCGCGTGCGCGGCCGACGTCGCGCCCGACAGGTCGAGCGCGGCCTGCGCGAGGGTCCACTGGTCGAAGTGCACGTGCGCGTCCCACAGGCCCGGCAGCACCAGTCGCCCGCCGGCGTCGACGACCTCGGTGCTGCCCGCGATGTCACCGCCGATGCGGCCGCCGGTGATCGGCAGGTCGACCGGGCCGGCACCGGGCGCCGTGCGGGCGCCACGCAGGACGAGGGACGGCGGCACCGCTCAGCCCTCGACGATCTCGAACTCGTCGAACACCACCTCGCCGGCCGCGTCGGACTCGGCGAGGTTCACCTCGCCGAGCAGCGCCCAGCCGTGGTCCCCGGCGGGGTCGGCCAGGGTCTGCCGGACCCGCCACAGATCCTTCTCCTCGACCACGGTGAACAGCTGCGGGCCCCGCGCGTCGGGGCCGGTGCCGATCTCGTCGTACTCCTCGAAGTACAACTCGAGCAGGTCGGCCCAGTCCTGGGCCTCGAGCCCGTCGCCCAGCTCGGCGAGCTCGTTCCACCGTCGCCGCGACGCCAGTTCCACCCGCTTGAACATCGCATTGCGCACCATCACCTTGAACGCCCGCGTGTTCGCCGAGATCGGTTTGGGCACATCCGCGCCGAATGCCACCTGCTGATCGTCGGATTCGACGCCGGGGTTGGTGAGCGACTCCCACTCGTCGAGCAGGCTCGAATCGACCTGGCGGATCAGCTCGCCCAGCCACTCGGTGAGGTCTTCGAGTTCCTCGGTGCGGGCCGCGTCCGGAACCGTCTGGCGCAGCGCCCGGTAGGCGTCCGCGAGGTAGCGCAGCACCAGTCCCTCCGAACGGGTCAGGCCGTAGTGACCGACCAGTTCGGCGAACGTCATGGCCTTCTCGACCATGTCCCGCACCACCGACTTGGGGGACAGCGGGAACTCCGAGACCCACGGATGCCCGGCGCGGTACGTCTCGAACGCCGGCTCGAGGAGTTCCGCCAGCGGCTTCGGCCAGGTGATCTCCTCGAGCAGCTCCATGCGCTCCTCGTACTCGATGCCGTCGGCCTTCATCTGCTGCACGGCCTCACCGCGCGCGGCGTGCTGCTGCGCCATGAGGATCTGCCGCGGATCGTCGAGCGTGGACTCGATCACCGACACCACGTCCAGCGCATAGGTGGGGGAGTCGATGTCGAGCAGCTCGATCGCGGCGAGCGCGAACGGCGACAGCGGCTGGTTCAGCGCGAAGTCGCGCTGCAGGTCCACGGTCAGCCGCGCCGTCCGGCCGAACTCGTCGGGCTCGTCGAGCTGCTGCACCACCCCGGCCTGCACCAGCCCCCGGTACAGCGAGATCGCCTTGAGGATGTGCCGGCGCTGGGCGGGGCGCGCTTCGTGGTTGTCCTCGAGCAGATGGCGCATCGCCTCGAAACAGCTGCCGGGGCGGGCGATCACGTTCAGCAGCATCGAATTGCTCACGGAGAACCGCGAAGTGAGCGGCTCGGGGGATGCGGCGACGAGCTTGTCGAACGTGCCCTCGCCCCACGAGACGAATCCCTCGGGCGGCTTCTTGCGCTGCACCTTGCGGCGCTTCTTCGGGTCGTCACCGGCCTTGGCGAGGGCCCGCACGTTCTCGATCTCGTGCTCGGGCGCCTGCACCACGACGGTGCCCATCGTGTCGAATCCGGCACGGCCGGCGCGGCCGGCGATCTGATGGAACTCGCGGGCCTTGAGCTGCCGGGTCCGGGTGCCGTCGAACTTCGTCAGGCCGGTCAGCAGCACCGTCCGGATCGGCACGTTGATGCCCACCCCGAGGGTGTCGGTCCCGCAGATGACCTTCAGCAGCCCGTCCTGGGCCAGCCGCTCGACGAGCCGCCGGTACTTCGGCAGCATCCCGGCGTGGTGCACGCCGATGCCGTGCCGCACCAGCCGCGACAGCGTCTTGCCGAAGCCGGTGGAGAACCGGAACGCGCCGATCGCCTCGGCGATCGCGTCCTTCTCCTCGCGCGAGCACATGCTCACGCTGGTCAGGGCCTGCGCCCGCTCCAGTGCGGCGGCCTGGGTGAAGTGGACGACGTAGACGGGGGCCTGGTGCGTGGTGACCAGTTCCTCGATCTCTTCGCCGATCGGCTTCTGGGAGTAGGTGAACGACAGCGGCACCGGCCGCTCGGAGCCGGACACCTCGGTGGTGGTGCGGCCGGTGCGCCGGGTCAGGTCCTTCTTCAGGAAGGTGACGTCGCCGAGGGTCGCCGACATCAACAGGAACTGCGCGCGGGGCAGTTCCACGAGGGGCACCTGCCACGCCCACCCGCGGTCCGGCTCCGAGTAGAAGTGGAACTCGTCCATCACCACCTGGCCGATGTCCGAGCCGGCGCCCTCCCGCAGCGCCAGATTGGCGACGATCTCGGCGGTGGCGCAGATGATCGGGGCACCGGGGTTCACCGAGGCGTCGCCGGTCATCATCCCGACCCGATCGGCTCCGAACACCTCGCACAACGCGAAGAACTTCTCGCTGACCAGCGCCTTGATCGGGGCCGTGTAGAAGGTGCGCGTACCGGTGGCCAGGGCGAAGAAGTGCGCGCCGAGCGCCACCATCGACTTGCCCGACCCGGTGGGCGTCGCGAGGATCACGTTCGACCCGGAGACCAGCTCCAGCAGCGCCTCCTCCTGCGCCGGATACAGCGAGAGGCCGCGCCCGGTCGTGAAGGTGGTGAAGGCGTCGAACAGCGAGTCCTCGTCGACGATGTCGGGGGTCAGATCCGGAAGCAGCACCGCTCCAGGCTAGTTGTTGGCGCCGTGACCGCGCCGACGCGCCGTGTGCGGCAGGCCGGCGCGCGGCGGCCGACGGGTCCTGCCGCCCGCGCCGGTCTCGACGGCTGCACCTGCCGGAGCGGGCCGACGGCGACGTGCGACGGCGTTCGAGGACTCGGCGTGGGGGGTCGTGGGCGGCGGGTCGCTCAGGTGGCGCTGCGTTCGTCGGCGCCCATCGCGCCGAGCACGGCCCTGCGGGTGGCCGGACCGCCCGTGATCTGGTTCTCGCTGACGCCGTTGATCAGCAACTCGCGCCAGCGTTGCTCGTCGAACACGAGGGGTGCGGTCGAGTCGAGGAACTCCTCGACGACCCGCAGGAACCGGATGGGGTCGTCCCGGAACGGGAAATGGCCGGCGCCGCGGAAGACGTCGAGCCGGGAGTTGGGCATCGCCGAATGCGCCAGGTAACCGTGACTGACCGGGATCACGCTGTCGTGATCTCCCCAGATCAGCTGCACGGGCAGGTTCTCGGTCAGGTAACAGCGGTCGAGCATCGTCACCACCTGGCCGCGCCAGTCCACGACGGCCCGCAGCGTGCGCAGGAACGCCTCGTACGCGGTGGGATCGGGCAATCCGCTCAGGACCCGGATCAGATCCGAGGTGTCGTGCAGGAAGGGGCCGGGCCGCAGCGGCGTGTCGTGCAACTGTCCGAGCAGGCCGCCGGCGATGCGTACCGCGGGCAGGGCGCCGGGCAGCCGCAGTAGCTTGAGGACCTCGCTCAGGCCGGGCATGGACAGCAGGCGCAGCGCCGGGTGGACGTCCTTGGTGACGCCGCCGGCCGAGACCAGGATGAGCCGGTCGACCATCTGCGGGAACTGGTACGCGAACTGCATCGCGACGCCGCCGCCGAGGGAGTGCCCGACCACGGTGACGTGCTCGATGTCCAGGACCGAGAGCAGGTCGCGGACGCCGTTGGCGTACGCGGCGACCGAGTAGTCGGCGCGCGGCTTGTCGGAGCGGCCGTGGCCGAGCAGGTCCGGCGCGATGACCGTGTACTTGCGGGCCAGGTGCGGGATGACCTCCTGCCAGGTCGAGGAGTTGTCGCCGATCCCGTGGATCAGCAGCAGCGCGGGGCCCTCGCCGGCGAGCCGGAAGGCGCGACGGTAGCCGTGGATGGTGCGGAAGACCATCCGCGTCTCCGCGTCCGGCACCGGCCGGAGCGTGCGTGTGCGCGGTGTACCCATGTGCGTCTCCTGACCGCCGGTTCCTCGTCTACCTGTGGTGTCCGAGGCGCCGGACCGTCTCCGGCCCGACCCTTCAGCTCAACTCGTCGAACTGAGCGTACTGACTGTATGTGACCTGCACAACGCGAAGTGTAACGAGAGAGTAATGATCCGGGGTCGGACAGGCGGCGATTCGAACCCGGTCAGGCGGAGGGGTCCGCGTCGCCGGGCTGTCCGTTCCCGCCGCGATCCTCGTATTCGGCGAGGAAACGCTCGAACTCGGCACCGATCTCCTCGCCGGTCGGCAGGTTCTCGTCCGTCGGCAGCTGGGCGGCCTGCTGCTCCTGGGCCGCCACATAGCTGTCGTACTGCCGCTCGAGTCCGCGGACCACCGCCTGCACCTCCTCGTTCTGGGCGATGTGCTCGTCGATCTGCTCACGCACCCGTGCGGCGGCCTCGCCGAGCGCGGCCAGCGGCAACCCGAGGCCCCCGGCTTCGGCGACGTTCTCGAGCAAGGTCTCGGCAGCGCCCGGGTACTCGGTCTGCGCCAGGTAGTGGGGCACGTGGACCGAGAACCCCACCGACTCGTGCCCGTGCTGCGCCATCCGCAGCTCGAGCAGCGACGACACCCCCGCCGGCACCTGCAGCTCGCCCGTCCAGCGGTGGTGGTCGGCGATCAGGTCCTTGTTCGTCGAGTGCGCCGTCACGCCCAGCGGACGGGTGTGGGGGATCGCCATCGGGATCGCGCTGATCCCGATCGTGCGCCGGACCCCGAACTGCTCGGCGAGCAGGCGCACCGCCGTGATGAACCGCTCCCATTTCAGGTCCGGTTCCGCGCCGGCCAGTAACAGGAAGGGGGTTCCGGCCGTGTCGATCAGGGCGTACAGGTTGAGTTCGGGGGCGGCGTAGTCGGAGAAGTGATCCGCCTTGAACGTCATGGTCGGCCGCCGGGACCGGTAGTCGATCAGCTCGTCCACGGCGAACGACGCCACGAGTTCGCTTTCGAGGCTCTCGCGCAGGTGCGTGGTGGCGAGCCGCACCGCATGCCCGGCGTCGGCGAACCCCTCGAGACCGTGCACCAGCACGGGGCCCTCGCCGTCGGCAGACGTCAGCTGCGGAGCGGGGAACTCGAGCTCGTACATGCGGGACTGGTCGTCCATGCGAACATCCTCCGTTCGATCCGGGGCGCCGTGATACCGCCGGGTCACCGGCGTGGCATGGTGGAGTTCGAGTCTAGTTGAACTGGTGATCAGCTTCCGCCGGGGCACGACCCCGGCGGGACGCGACAGCGGAGGTCCGGTGGCAACCCACAGCGCAGGAGACGACGTCCGGACGCCGCGCCGCCCCCGGACCCCGCCGGTGCCCTTCCGCCGGCTGGGCGCGACCGTGATCGGGGGCGCGTTGCTGCTCGCCGCCGGGTGCTCGTCGACCGTCGACGGCACGCCACAGCCCGAGCCGGCCGCACTGGCCACGACGGACGAGGCCGGCACCGCGGGCCGGCCCCTCGCCGAACTGCTGCTGCCGCCCGAGCAGTTCCCCGAGCCGTACGACGCGGTGGTGCTACCGCCGCAGGCGGTCGCCCAGGCCGCTCCCGACCTCACCGGAGTCCCGGAGGGGGCCAAGGTGGATCCACCCGGATGCCTGCCGCCGCCGCAGAACTACGGCCCGGACGGGACTGCGATGGTGGTCGGCACGGACAACGACAGCCGGGCCACGATCTCGGTCGAACTCGTCGCTGTCACCGACGACCTGGCCGCCTACCGCGACCGTCTCGTCGAATGTCCCGTCGTCGCGGCGACCCGCCGGGGCGTCACCGCCACGGTGACGACCACGGTCGACCCGTCGGCGCCGCCGGCCGCCGCGGGGGTGGCGACCCTCGCGTTCACCCGCACCGTCCGCTCGGGCGAGGGCCGGGAGGTGGTCACCCAGTCGATGACCAGCCGGATCGCCCAGGTCGACGACGTGCGGGTGCTGGTGACGTACATGTCCTTCGGTGCGGGGCCCGCCGACACCGCCACCCTGGGCCGGGTGTTCGAGGCGAGCGTGGAGCGCGTGCGCGTCGGCTGACGCGGCACGCTACCAGCCGGCACCGACATCGGGCGGCCGGAACTCCTGCGGCCGCAGTACTTGTCCACAACCGGAGCGCTCGTCCCCAGATTCCGCGGATCCGGGTCGCGCGGCCCCCGAGGGCACCGGTCGTCGGGGACAGTCGGCGCATGACCACATCGACTTCCTCGCCCCGGCCGCTGCGACTCACCGATCCGGGGGATCTGATCGCCGCCGTGCCGGCCATGCTCGGCTTCCTGCCCGCACGGTCGCTGATCGTGCTGAGCCTCGCGTCCGATGCCGGCGGGCGCGACGGTGCCCGGTCCGCGACCGTCGGCGCCGTCATGCGCCACGACCTGATCCTGCCGCCCGGCGAGGACGATCCGGTGCCGGCTGCGATGCGCGACGTCTTCGACCGATTCGGTGCGCTCTGCGATCGGGAGGGCGCCGACGCCGTGCTCGTCGTCCTCGTCGACGACCGTCTCGACCACCCCGACGCCCCCGCCGTCGCCGCGGCCTGCCGACTGCTCGACGACTTCGCCGTCCGCCTCGACCGGCGCGGGGTTCGCATCGCCGGAGCGCACGCCGTTTCCGAGGTCGCTTGCGGCAGAACATGGTTTGCGCTCGTCGGCGGTGCGCGCGGGACGGTCCCGGACCCGCAGGCCTCGCCCGTCGCCGCCGCCCGCGTCTTCGAGGGCGGGGCGATCCGGCGGTCCCGCGCCGAACTCGCCGATCTGCTCACCCCGCTGCCGATGCCCGGGCGCATGCAGGTTGCCGACCACATCGACGAGGCGATCGACGCGCGTGACCTCGCCTACGAACTCGCCGTCCGCGCCGGCGGCCGCGACCGCGCCGACCGTCAGGAACTCGAGGCCGTGCTGGCCCACATCGCCCGGCACGACGACGGCGCCGAGCTGCTCGCCCCCGAGCTTGCCGAACTCGCCGTCCTGCTGTCCAATTCGACCGTGCGCGACGCCGTGATGGCCCTCGCGGCGGGCGCCGAGGCCGACACCGCCGAACGGTTGTGGGTCACGCTCACCCGGCGTCTCCCGGACCCGGAACGAGCCGAGGCCGCCGCCCTCGTCGGCTACAGCGCGTA
>NZ_WVTE01000092.1:0-8860 GCF_009939605.1 Rhodococcus sp. YH1
GCCCGCGGCCGCGAGCAGCACGTGTGCCCCGCCCACGAGGGCGAACAGGTGCAGATGCGAGCCGACGATGAGCACGATCGCCACGGCGCGGATGAGCACGTTGGTCTCGACGATCCGCCAGCCCCACGGCGCCCGGCGCGACGACGGGCTCAGCTCGCGCAGCGGCGTCGTCGGCCAGTCCGCGGGCAGATGCCCGAGCAGCCGCTCGAGCCGCACCGACATGCGCACGTACGACAGCGAGTCGCCACCGAGGTCGACGAACGTGCTGTCGTCGGTGACGTCGTCGCGGCGGAGAACGTCCGCGTACAGCGCCCGCAGCCGCCGGGGGTCCACGGCCCGCGCCTCGGGCGCCGGCTGCGGCGGTTCCGGGGCGGCGCCGAGCGCGGCGACGGCGCGGTAGTCCGGTTTGCCGTTGGGGGTGCGGGGCAGCTCGGCCACCACGCACACCCGCACCGCGGACTCGGGCAGCCCGCTCGCGCGGGCCGCGACCGCCCGCACGGGCGCGGCGTCGGCTCCCTGGACGGCGACGATCAGTTCGTCGTCGCCGCCGGCGCAGCACGCGACGAGCTCGTGGCGCGCGAGGACGGATTCGATGCGCTGCAGGTCGATGCGCAGGCCGAACAGCTTCGCGAAGCGGGAGCGACGGCCCACGATCCGGTACAGCCCGGCGTCGGTGCGGACGGCGAGGTCACCGGTGCGCAGTTCGTCGACGACACGCCCGAGGGCCAGCTCGGACGGGTCGGTGGCATAGCCGAGCATGACGTTGGGCCCGGTGTAGACGAGTTCGCCGGCACCGTCGCCGGCCTCGGGCACGGGGTCGATGCGGAAGGCGCCGCCGGGAACGGGGACGCCGATCGTGCCGGGGTGCTCCGCGGCGAGGTGCGGGGGCAGGTAGGCCATGCGGGCGGTGGCCTCGGTCTGGCCGTACATGACGAAGAACTGCCACCCGTCGCGCCGGCCGAGGTCGACATAGCGGCGGACGCGGTCGGGGTCGAGACGGCCGCCGGCCTGGGTGACGTAGCGCAGGTTCGGCAGGTCCATGTCGGCGAAGCCGACGCGGTCGAGCAGGTCGAAGGTGTACGGCACGCCCGCGAGGGCGCTGACCCGGTGCCGGTGCACGAGGTCCCAGAATCCGGGGTCGGTGACGGACCGGTCGGTGAGCACGGTCCCGGCGCCCCGCAGCAGGTGGCTGTGCAGGACCGACAGACCGTAGCAGTAGTGCATCGGCAGGGTGGTGATCGCGCGGTCGGTGTCGCGGATGTCGAGGTAGTCGGCGATGGCCTCGGCGTTCGCCTGCACATTGCGGTGCGAGAGGCGCACGAGCTTGGGCGAGCCGGTCGAGCCGGACGTACTGAGCAGCAGCGCGAGGTCGGAATGCAGGTCGTGGGTGCCGTCGGCGAGTTCTTCGATCCGGCCGCCGTCGACGACGACGTCGGGCCGGTAGGCCTCGATCGTCGCGGCCAGGGCGTCGGGCCGGTCGCCGGGCACGAGCAGCACGGGATGGCCGGCGGACAGCGCCGCCAGGTAGGCCACGATCGGGTCGACGGCGTTGGCCCCGGCGACCAGGACGAGACGCCGGGTGGTGCCGAGGCGGTCGGCGACGGCGGCGACCCGCTCGGCCAGGTCGCGATAGGTGATCTCGGTGCCGTCGCAGACGAGTGCGGTCCGTTCGCCGTGTTCGGCGAGATGTCGGACGAACGGAACCGTCGGACAGTCGACGAGCTCGGAAGAACGTGGTACCACCGCGGCAGTCTATAAGGTTTGGCTGTCCTGAATCCAGGCTCGGGCGGGTTCGCGGAGCAGTGCGAGGCGGCTGAGCAGCCGGTCGACGTCGGGTTCGGCGGGGACGGACGTCGCGAAGTCGGCGCGCGCGACGGTGGCCGACACCGTGAGCCGGACGTCGGCGTCGCACAGCACGTCGACGACGTTGCCGAAGCGGCGCAGGGCGTCCGCGTCGAGCTCGCGCAGCGGCGGGACACCGGTGACGACCCACTCGCCGTGCTCGCGGAGGACGGCGAGGTAGTCGGCGGGCGCGGTGGGGGCGCGGCACAGGTCGGCGAAGTCGAACCACACGACGTCGCCGCGCACGGCGAGGACGGGTAGTGCGCGGCCCGACGGTCGCAGGGTTCGCCGCTCCCCCGGCTCCGGAACGTCGAGAGCGCCGGGCGGGAGGAACTCACCCGAGGCGAACCCGTCGCCCGGGGTGGCCGTACCGGTGCGGCGACGGTCGATCGGCCCGCCGACCTCGACCACCTCGAGCCGGCGTTCGAGCAGGGCGATGGTGGGCTCGAACAGGTGGTGGAACAGCGGGTTGGGCAACAGGCCCGAGGGCGGGTAGTTGGAGGTGGCGACGAGCGCGACGCCCCGCTCGTGAAGGATGCGTACGGCGCGCGCGACGAGCATGCCGTCGCCGACGTCGTGGACGTGGAACTCGTCGAAGCACAGCACACGGGCGTCGCCGAGCGCGGCGTCGACGGCGTCGTCGATCGAGCCGAGGCGATGCGCCTGCGCATGCAGGCCGGCGAAGAAGCCGTGGAAGTGGTGCCGTCGCGCGGGACCGGGCACGGCCTCGAGGAACCGCTCCATCAGCCACGTCTTGCCGCGACCGACCGGCCCCCACAGGTAGACGCCGCGCGGGGTGGTGCGCCGCGCGGCGAGGTCGCGGTGCAGCCGCCCCAGGGCGGCGGCGCCGGCCCGCTGGTACGGATCCTCGGCCATCCCACCTCCTCTACATTGGTAGAGTACTCTACATATGTAGAGTTGGATCATGGCCAGCAGCCCCGACCGTCGCACCCTGATCGCCGAGACCACCCTCGACCTGATCGCCCGCGACGGACTGCGCGCGCTGACCCACCGCGCCGTCGACCGCGCCCTCGCCCTGCCCGACGGCTCGTGCTCGTACTACTTCCGCACCCGCGGAGCCCTGCTCGACGCCGCCGTGCACCGGCTCGCCGAGCGATCACGCGACGCGTTCGAGCACTCCGGTCTCACCCGCCCGACGACCCCGGTCGACGTCGACGCCGCCGCGCGCGCGGTCGCGACGGCACTCGACCGCGACCTGGCCCACCGCCGCCGGGATCTGCTCGTGCGGTATGCCCTGGCCACCGACCCGGCCATCGGTGCCGAGCAACGCGCCGGCCTTGCAGCCGCCCTGTTCTCCCGCGCCGCCGCGCGCGACCTCGTGGCCGCCTGCGGCGCCGACGACGCCGACTCCGCGGCTGCCGATCTCGTGAGCCTGGCCGAGGGACTGACCGTGGACCGGCTGCTCGGCGCCCGGTCGCTGGAGGGACTCGCCGCCGGCACCGCCGCGAGCGTCGCGCAATTGGCCCGGCCGATCGCGGTGTACCTCCGCGGCCTCGCCGGGGGCGACGGTACCGGCCGGGCACGAACCATGCGATCGTGATCCGGCACCGGCCTGCCTCCCGGGAGGCCCAGCCGTGGGCAGGCGAAGACACGTCGCGTGCCTAGGATTGGCTCATGCGATCGGCCGCCGGTGAACGGTACTTCCTCGAGTCTCTGGACCGTGGGCTCGCGGTGCTCGAGTGCTTCGACGAACAGCACCGGGAGCGCACTCTCAGCGAGGTGGCCCAGGTGGTGGGGATCACCCGATCGACAACGCGAAGAATCCTGCTGACCCTCGTCGATCGCGGGTTCCTGCGGCAGGAGGGTCGTCGCTTCATGTTGACCCCGCGCGTTCTCCGTTTCGGCTTCTCCTACCTGTCCGGGCTGGCGCTCCCGCAGCTGGCCGAACCGCACCTGGCGAAACTCGCCGCCGAACTCGAGGAAACCGTCTCGGTCACCGTGCTCGACGGATCGGACGCACTCTACGTCGCGCGAGTCCGTTCGCCGCGGATCGTGCGTATCGCGATCTCGGTCGGCATGCGCTTCCCGGCGTACGCGACCTCGCACGGCCGGGTCCTGCTGTCCGGCCTTACCGCCGACGAACTCGACCGCTACCTGGAGACGACGGAACTGCGGGCGTTCACCGAGCAGACCCTCGTAGACCCGGACCGGCTGCGCGCCGAGATCCTGACCACGGCCGAGCGGGGTTGGGCGCTGTCGGAGGACGAACTGGAACTGGGGGTTCGCGGCGTCGCCGTGCCCATCCGGGACCGAACCGGCCGGATCGTCGCCGCGCTCAACTCTTCCCTGCAGAACATCGCGCATTCCGGCGCGGACGTCGAGGCACGAGTGGTCTCCCGATTGCAGGAAGCAGCCCAGCGGATCGGGGCCGATCTCGCGATCAGCGGCCCATGAGCCGTGCGCGGTGCCGGCGGTTCCCCTTCCATGCTCGGCCGCACCCGGCCCGGCGAGGCGGATCAACCGATCCGTGCAGCATTTCGTGATCGAGAAGCCATTACGCGTAGGAGATTTCGAGCGCCCACGCCCCTGGCCCCGTCCGTCGCCGCCTCCGGTCGATCCGCGTCTCAGGGCGCGGTCGCGACAGTCGACGTCCGCGACGCCCGGGCGGCCCGGCCGGCGTCACCGTGGTCGTGTCCGAGCCGCCAGGCGATGATCCCGGAGATCACGCATCCGCCGGCGAGATAGACCGCCACCAGGTGCCACGACCCGCCGGAGACGGTGACCAGGGCCGCCGCGATGAAGGGGGTAAAGCCACCCCCGACCGCGCTGGCCACCTGGTAGCCCACCCCGGCGCCGCTATAGCGGTACTCCGCGCCGAACATCTCGGTGAACAGCGGCTGCTGCACGCTGACCACCATGTCGTGGGCGATGTTGACCAACAGCACCGCGAAGATGACGGTTCCGATCATCGAGCCGCCCTCGAGCATCGCGAAGAACGGGAACGCACAGACGGCGCCGAGTGCGGAACCGAGCATGTACACCCGGCGACGCCCGTACCGGTCGGACAGCCACGCGAACAACGGGATGGTCACCATTCCGAGGGCACCGACGAGCAGGCCGACGTTGAGCATGAAACTGCGTTCCATGCCGAGTTCGTTGGTGGAATAGCTGAGCGCGAACGTCGTGACGATGTACATCGAGAACAGCTCGACGAAGCGCAGACCGATGATCTGCAGAAAAGCCTTGGGATGCTTGGTCAGTGCTTCCACGAGGGGGATGCGCTTGCGGCTCTGCTCGCCGAGCTCCGCTTCGAGCCTCTCGACCTTCTCGGTGAACTCCTGACTCTCCTCCACGCTGGAGCGTACCCACAGGCCGAAGGCGACGAGCACGATGCTGGCGACGAACGGAACACGCCACCCCCATTGGGTGAAAGCCTCGTCGGTCGTGACACTGCTCATCAGCATGACGAAACCGGTGGCGAGAATCAGGCCGACGGAGTAGCCGACCTGTACGCCGCTGCTGTAGAGAGCCTTCTTCTTCGGTGGCGCGCTCTCCACCGCCATCAACGCGGCACCACCCCATTCACCGCCGACGGCGAATCCTTGCACAGCCCGCAGCGTGACGAGCAGGACCGGCGCCCACCACCCGATCGACGCGAAGCTCGGCAGCAGGCCGATCAGGGCAGTGGCGCTTCCCATGATCACGATGGTGAGCACCAGCATCCGTTTGCGACCGAGGCGGTCACCGAAGTGACCGAAGACCACCCCACCGAGCGGCCGGAAGAGGAATCCGACGCCGAAAGTCGCGAACGCGGCGAGCGTGCCGATGGCCGGGCTGACGTTGGGGAAGAACTCCTTGTTGAAGACGAGCGCGGCCACCAGGCCGTAGAGGATGAAGTCGTACCAGTCGATGACGGCGCCGACGAAGCTGCCGAAGGCTGCGCGCCGAGCCTGAGACTCGTCTGGGCCGGCGAGGTGCCGCTCGTTCATACCCGATCCTCGATCCGTGTGTTCGTAATGCGAACGCATGTCCGCTGAGTGGATATATGTGACGGTAGACACTCCGCAGGAGTTTCGTCAAGACGAGCGACAGGTGTCGCCACCGGCACGAAAACTGCGGCAATGCACCGGCGCCACCGGACGGCAGCGGAATACACGCGTGTAATTCATTCCGGTACAGGGTGATCCGAACAGTTGCCCTGCAGCCGGGCACGGCACACCGGATAATTCGACCCATGCCCGCCTCCCGCTCCGCGGTGCCCGCCCCGATGCTGGCCACGCCCGGCCGGCCGCCGATCGGCACCGGCTGGGCGGTGGAGATGAAGTGGGACGGCGCCCGCACGGTGGCGGTGTGCGACGGCGAGCGGTGCCGGCTCTACAGCCGCAACAGCAAGGACGTCTCGGGGGTCTACCCGGAATTGACGATCGCACTGTCGGCGGTGTCCCGGGGTCGGCCGATGGTCGTCGACGGGGAGATCGTCGCTCCCGATCCGCGGTCCGGGGCGCCGGCGTTCGCCCGGCTGCAGAGCCGCATCCACGTGGCGAAACCGACGGCGGCCCTGATCCGGACCATCCCCGTGGAGTTCTACGCATTCGACCTGCTCGCGCTCGACGGCGCGCCGACGACCCGGCTGCCGTACCTCGAACGTCGCCGTCGGCTGGTCGACCTGTCGATGTCCGGCCCCCTGGTCCGCACGCCGCCGCACTGGGTCGGCACCGACACGAAAATCCTCCTCGACCTTGCCCGCGATCACGGTCTCGAAGGCATCGTCTGCAAGCGGACCGATTCCGTTTACCAACCGGGACGCCGCGCTACGGCATGGATCAAGACCGCCCTGCGCAAGAGCACCGAGGCCGTGATCGCGGGATGGTTGCCGGGCACCGGCATGCACCGCGCGACGTTCGGCTCCCTTGTCCTCGGCGCCCACGACGACGACGGCCGTCTCGTCCACATCGGCAACCTCGGCACCGGCTTCACCACCGCCGGCCGGCGCGCCCTGTGGGAGAGGCTCGACGAACTCGAGCGGCCCAGCGATCCGTTCGACGTGATACCTCCGGCGCCCGTCGTCCGGGCCGCCCGATGGGCCGAGCCGGTGCTGGTCGGGGACGTCGAGTATCGCGAGTTCACCGGCGACAGTCTGCGCCACCCGAGTTGGAAGGGACTGCGGCCGGACAAGGAGCCGGAGGAGGTAAGAGCACCGAAATAGGAATGGATGCACCATCGCTGTGGTTTGACGAGGCCCCCGGTTCGACGCGACGGGGTTCTGGCATGCAACGTCGTGCACTTGGACGCTGGGCAGACTGTGTGCGAGGCGATGCTGGAGGGGCGGCGCGGCAGCGGCGTGCACGGTTTCCGAATGAGAACGGCACGATCCGTTCGCGACTGCGGCTCGCACGGAATTGTATCCGTGACAATGGAATCCGATCGAGAATGAGGCTGAGGCATGGGCAAGCTTCCGGAAGATGGGATACCGGTGGCATCCACGCGAGCGACCCGGCACTGCGCGGAATGGCCCCAGGATCCGGCCCTTGCCCTCACGACGTCGTCGGCCACCCCTGCTGTGTCCGGTCGAGCATGGTGAGGTAGGTATCGAGCTGGGCCGCGCCGGCGAGAAGGTTGCGGCTGCGCGTGGTCAGCCGGTCCTGCCAGGAGCCGAGGAAGGCGGCCAACGCGTCCGCCCCGCCCGCCGTGCGCAGCGACTCGAGGAACCGGGCGACCTGGGACAGCGGGTAGCCGCCCTGGCGCAGTTGCCGTGCGATCTCGGCGTCGCGCACGCAGTCCGGTCCGTATTCGCGATAGCCCGTTGCCCGGTCGCGGTCGGGGCGCAGGATGCCCTGGGTCTCCCAGGTGCGCAGCGTGGCCGGGTGCACGCCGAGTCGGCGGGCGAGTTCGCCCACAGTCAGCGGTCCACCGCGGACAGCAGTCGGTGCCGTGGTGGACAGGGCGCCCAGGGCCGTTGCGACCTCGGTGCGGGTGCCGCGTTCGGCGAGCAGCGCGACGTGCGCGGCGTCGATCAGCCGGTAGGCGGACTCGGTGTCGCCGCGGTTGACTGAACGCATGATGTCCGTTGCCTGCCGGTGCCCGTGGCCACCGCGCAACGCGAGGAAGGCGCGTAGAGCCTGCGCGTGCAGGGGCGTGTAGCGCCGGTAGCCGGTCTCGCTGCGCTCGGTCGGCGGGAGGATGCCCGCGTCGTCGTAGTTGCGGATCGCCTGTGCGGACAACCCGTGTTCCCGGGCGAGGTCGATGGGTCGCAACGTGCACCTCCGATTGAGGCTTCTACCTCTGGATTCCTGTTCGGAGTCGCTGAAGTTTCACTCGATTCTTCAACGATATCGTCGAGGGCAGTTCCTTCCGACAAGGGGTGTTCATGTCTACTGCCGCAGCACTGCGTGGAATCGGCCGCCAACTCGACGACTCGGCGAGCCTGGGCCGCGCCCTCGACGAACTGCTCGCCACGCGGCCCGAGCCGCCGACCCTGCTCGCCCTCGGCGAGCCGACCCACGGGATCGAGGCGTTCCCGTTTCTGCGCAACGAACTCCTCGGTCACCTCGTCGAACGGGGCTACCGGTCGATCGTGCTGGAGACCGATGTCTTCGCCGCGTCCGTCGTCGACGACTACGTGGCCGGGGAAACGGCGGAGATCGACACGGTGCTCGCGACCGGGTTCAGCCACGGGTTCGGCGCGGTGCCGGGCAACCGCGAACTCGTCGAATGGCTCCGCGCGCACAATGCCGGCCGCGCGGAGCAGGATCGGGTTCGCTTCCACGGCTTCGACGCGCCGTTGGAGTTCTCCGGGGCGCCGAGCCCGCGACGCGCACTGTCCTCGGCCAACGACTACCTGCCCGCGGCGCTGCGGCCCGCATCGGTCCGCGACCTCGACGCGCTGCTCGGCGAGGACGCGGACTGGACCAACCAGGCGGCCATGTTCGACCCGGCAGCGTCCGTCGGCGACTCCGATCGCGCTCGCGCCCTGCGCATTGTCGCCGACGACCTCGCCAGCGCCCTGCGCCGCGCGGCACCCGGCCTGCGCTCCGCCGACCCGACCGGCTACGACCAC
>NZ_WVTE01000093.1:0-8856 GCF_009939605.1 Rhodococcus sp. YH1
CCGCTCCCCCATCTGTGCCCGGCCGCGGCGCATCAGCGCCATGAACTCGTGTTCGAGGGCGGTGATCGGATCCGGGGAGCTGCCGGCCCCCGGATCCGGGGGCGCCTGGGAGCTGGGCCGGGTCACCGGCCGCGTCAGACGGTGAAGCCGAGCGCGCGCAGCTGCTCGCGACCGTCCTCGGTGATCTTGTCCGGCCCCCACGGCGGCATCCACACCCAGTTGATGCGCAGCTCGTCGCACAGGCCGCTGCGGACGAGAGCGTTGCGGGACTGGTCCTCGATCACATCGGTGAGCGGGCAGGCCGCCGACGTGAGCGTCATGTCGATGGTGACGGCCTCGTCGTCCTCGGTGATGCCGTAGACCAGGCCCAGGTCGACGACGTTGATTCCGAGCTCGGGATCGACGACGTCGCGCATCGCCTCCTCGAGCTCCTCGAACCGCTCGGGGTCGAGGGTGGGAGCCGCGTCCGGGGCTGCGGCGGTGGTCTCGTCCGCCGGGGTCACGGGTTCGGTCATCAGTTCTGTCCTCCGCGGGCTACGGGTGCGGTGCTGTGAGTGCTGTGGGTGCTGTGGATGCTGTCGGCGATCTGCACGACGGCGTCCTTGAAGGCCATCCAGCCCAGCAGCGCACACTTCACGCGCGCCGGGTATTTCGAGACGCCGGCGAAGGCGATGCCGTCGCCGAGTACGTCCTCGTCGCCCTCGACGGTCCCGCGGCTGCCGACCATCTCCGCGAACGCGTCGACGGTGGCCAGGGCCCGGTCCAGCGGCTCCCCGATCACCTGGTCGGTGAGCACCGAGGTGGACGCCTGGCTGATCGAGCAGCCCTGCCCGTCGTAGGAGACGTCCGCGACGGTGCCGTCGTCGGCGAGATGCACCCGCAGCGTCACCTCGTCGCCGCAGGTGGGGTTCACGTGGTGCACCTCCGCGCCGTAGGGCTCGCGCAGACCCCGGTGGTGCGGGTGCTTGTAGTGGTCCAGGATGACCTCCTGGTACATCTGCTCCATCCGCATCAGCGCGCTCCGAAGAAGGCCTGGGCCCGGCGGATCGCCGCGCCGAGCGCGGCCACCTCGTCGAGCGTGTTGTACACGGCGAAGGAGGCGCGGGCGGTCGCCGCGACCCCGAATCGACGGTGCAGCGGCCACGCGCAGTGGTGCCCGACGCGGATCTCGACGCCCTCGTCGTCGAGGATCTGCCCGAGATCGTGCGCGTGGATGCCGTCGACGACGAACGACACCGCCCCGCCGCGCTGCTCGGCCGTGGTGGGGCCGACGATCCGCACGCCGTCGATGCCGGCGAGTTCGGCGAGGGCCGCCGCGGTGAGCTCGTGCTCGTGCGCGGCGACGGCGTCCATGCCGATCTGCTGCAGGTACCGCACCGCGGCGCCGAGACCGACGGCCTGCGACGACATCGGCGAGCCGGCCTCGAAGCGCTGCGGCGGCGGCGCGAACGTCGACGCCTCCATGGTGACGGTTTCGATCATCGAGCCGCCGGTGATGAATGGCGGCACGTCGGCGAGCAGCTCACGGCGGCCGTAGAGGACGCCGACGCCGGAGGGGCCGAACATCTTGTGGCCGGAGAACGCGGCGAAGTCGACGCCGAGCGCGTGGAAGTCCACGCTCATGTGCGGCACGGACTGGCAGGCGTCGAGGACGACGATCGCGTCGACGGCCTTCGCGCGCCGTACCAGCTCCTCGACCGGCGCCACGGCCCCGGTGACGTTGGACTGGTGGGTGAAGGCGACGACCTTGACCCGGTCGGTGAGTTCGAAGGAGTCGACGTCGATGCGGCCGTCGTCGGTCACGCCGAACCAGCGCAGCGTCGCGCCGGTGCGCCGGGCGAGTTCCTGCCAGGGCACCAGGTTGGCGTGGTGTTCGAGTTCGGTGACGACGATCTCGTCGCCGGGCCCGAGGCGCCGCGGGAACCGGGCGTCGGCGAAGGCGTAGGCGACGAGGTTGAGCGATTCGGTGGCGTTCTTGGTGAACACCACCTCGTCGGGATCCGCGCCGACGAAGTCGGCGATCACGGCGCGGGCGCCCTCGTAGGCGTCGGTGGCCTCCTCGGAGAGCTCGTGCGCTCCCCGGTGCACGGCCGCGTTGCAGGTGGTCAGGAACGCCCGTTCGGCGTCGAGGACCTGCGTCGGGCGCTGCGAGGTGGCCCCGGAGTCGAGGTAGACCAGGGGCTTTCCGTCGCGCACCGTGCGCCCGAGGATCGGGAAGTCGGCCCGGATCCGGGCGACGTCCACCGTGGGCACCTGCACCGTCATCGGCTCACTGCTCCTTACTTGTCGGCACCCGCGGCCGCGGCGGCGGCCTGGGTGAAGCGCACGTAACCGTTGGTCTCGAGTTCCTCGGCCAGCTCCGCGCCGCCGGACTCGACGACGCGGCCGCCGACGAACACGTGCACGAACTGCGGCTTGATGTAGCGCAGGATGCGGGTGTAGTGGGTGATCAGCAGCACGCCGCCGTGCTCGCGTTCCTGGTAGCGGTTGACGCCCTCGGACACCACGCGCAGCGCGTCGACGTCGAGGCCGGAGTCGGTCTCGTCGAGGATGGCGATCTTCGGCGCGAGCAGGCCCAGCTGCAGGATCTCGTGGCGCTTCTTCTCGCCACCGGAGAAGCCCTCGTTGACGGAGCGGTCACCGAACGCCGGGTCGATGTCGAGTTCGGTCATCGCCGACTTGACCTCCTTGACCCAGTGCCGCAGCTTCGGCGCCTCGCCGCGGACCGCGGTCGCGGCGGTGCGCAGGAAGTTCGACATGGACACGCCCGGAACCTCGACGGGGTACTGCATGGCCAGGAACAGGCCGGCGCGGGCCCGCTCGTCCACGCTCATCGCGAGCACGTCCTCGCCGTTGAGGGTGATCGACCCGGAGGTCACCTCGTACTTGGGGTGGCCGGCGATGGCGTACGACAGGGTGGACTTGCCCGACCCGTTGGGGCCCATGATGGCGTGCGTCTCCCCGGACCGGACGGTGAGGTTCACGCCCTTGAGGATGTTGATCGGCTCGGCGTTGTCGTCGGTCTGGGCGACGCGGACGTGCAGGTCCTTGATCTCGAGGACGTTCTGCTCGGGGGACATGTCGGTAACGGTTCCTTCGCGAAGATGGGGAGAACGGGTGGGGGTCAGGCGCCGACGGCGGCGAGCTCGGCCTCGATGGCGGCCTCGAGCCGCTCCCGGACGGCGGGCACGGTGATCTTCTCGACGAGTTCGTGGAAGAATCCGCGGACCACCAGGCGGCGCGCCTGCTCCTCGGAGATGCCGCGGGCACGCAGGTAGAACAGCTGCTCGTCGTCGAACCGGCCGGTGGCGCTGGCGTGACCGGCGCCGACGATCTCGCCGGTCTCGATCTCGAGGTTGGGCACCGAGTCGGCGCGGGCACCGTCGGTGAGCACCAGGTTGCGGTTCAGCTCGAAGGTGTCGGTGCCCTCGGCCTCGGCGCGGATGAGCACGTCCCCGATCCACACGGTGTGCGCGTCCGGCTTGCCGGAGCCCGGATCGCCCTGCAGGGCACCCTTGTACACCACGTTGGACTTGCAGTGCGGCTGCGCGTGGTCCACGAGCAGGCGCTGCTCGAGGTGCTGGCCGGCGTCGGCGAAGTACAGACCGAGCATTTCGGCGTCGCCACCGGGCGCGTCGTACCTGACGGTCGGCGACACGCGCACGAGGTCACCGCCGAGGCCGACGGTGAAGTGCCGCAGCACGGCGTCGCGGCCGAGGCGGGCGTGGTGAGCCGTCACGTGTACCGCATCGTCGGCCCAGTCCTGGATGGCGACGATGTTCAGGCGCGAGCTGTCGCCGAGGACGAACTCGACGTTCTCCGCGTAGGTGCCGGAACCGCGCTGGTCGAGGACGACGGTGACCGACGCGAACGGCTCGAGCCGCACCTGCAGGTGTCCGAACGCGACCTTCCCCTTCCCGGGGCCGGTGACGGTGATCGTGACCGGCTCGGTGACCTCGACCTCGCGGCCGACGGTGACGACGGTGGCGGTGGTGAAGCCCGAGTAGGCCTGGGCGGCGACACGGTCGGCCGGCACGCCGCCTTGGCCGAGGCGGGCATCGTCGCGGCCGACGGTCTCGACCTGCACCCCCTCGACGGGGGTGACCTCGACGGTGGGGGCGCCGTCGGCGACCGCGGTGCCGTCGTGCAGGCCCCGCAGCCGGCGCAGGGGGGTGAACCGCCAGGCCTCGTCGCGACCGGAGGGGATCTCGAAGGCGTTCACGTCGAACGACGTGAAGACCTCCCCCTTGTTGACGGCCGGCCCGCGGGCGGTCTTGATCGCGGGCCCGGCGGCGTTCTCCGAGCGCACGGCTCCCTGCACCCCGGTGGCGGTGGGGGTGTTCTTCGCTTCCGCAGTCATTTAGCCGACTGCCCCTTCCATCTGCAGTTCGATCAGGCGGTTGAGCTCGAGCGCGTACTCCATCGGCAGTTCCTTGGCGATGGGCTCGACGAAGCCGCGCACCACCATCGCCATCGCCTCGTCCTCGGTCAGTCCGCGGCTCATCAGGTAGAACAGCTGGTCGTCGGAGACCTTGGAGACGGTCGCCTCGTGGCCCATCGTCACGTCGTCCTCACGGATGTCGACGTACGGGTAGGTGTCCGAGCGGGAGATCTGGTCGACGAGCAGTGCATCGCACTTGACGGTCGACTTCGACCCGTGGGCGCCCTTGTTGACCTGGACCAGGCCGCGGTAGGAGGCGCGACCGCCGCCGCGGGCCACCGACTTCGACACGATGGTCGAGGAGGTGTGCGGCGCCAGGTGCAGCATCTTCGCGCCGGTGTCCTGGTGCTGGCCCTCGCCGGCGAACGCCACGGACAGCACCTCGCCGCGGGCGTGCTCACCCATCATCCATACGGCCGGGTACTTCATGGTGACCTTGGAACCGATGTTGCCGTCGATCCACTCCATCGAGCCGCCGGCCTCGACCTTGGTGCGCTTGGTGACGAGGTTGTAGACGTTGTTCGACCAGTTCTGGATGGTCGTGTAGCGGCAGTGCCCGCCCTTCTTGACGATGATCTCCACCACTGCCGAGTGCAGCGAGTCCGACTTGTAGATCGGGGCGGTGCAGCCCTCGACGTAGTGCACGGAGGCGCCCTCGTCGACGATGATCAGGGTCCGCTCGAACTGGCCCATGTTCTCGGTGTTGATCCGGAAGTAGGCCTGCAGCGGGATGTCGACGTGCACGCCGGGCGGGACGTAGATGAACGAGCCGCCCGACCACACGGCGGTGTTCAGCGCGGAGAACTTGTTGTCGCCGGCCGGGATGACCGACCCGAAGTACTCCTTGAAGATCTCCGGGTGCTCGCGCAGGCCGGTGTCGGTGTCGAGGAAGATCACACCCTGGGACTCGAGGTCCTCACGGATCTGGTGGTAGACCACCTCCGACTCGTACTGCGCGGCGACACCGGCGACGAGGCGCTGCTTCTCCGCCTCGGGGATGCCGAGCCGGTCGTAGGTGTTCTTGATGTCCTCGGGCAGCTCTTCCCAGCTCGCGGCCTGCTTCTCGGTGGAGCGCACGAAGTACTTGATGTTGTCGAAGTCGATGCCCTCCAGGTTCGAGCCCCACACCGGCATCGGCTTCTTCTCGAAGGTGCGCAGCGCCTTGAGGCGGATGTCGAGCATCCACTCGGGCTCGTCCTTCTTCGCGGAGATGTCGCGCACGACCGCCTCGGACAGGCCTCGCTGGGCCGTGGCGCCGGCGGCGTCGGAATCCGACCAGCCGTAGCCGTAGTGACCGAGGGACGCGATGGTCTCCTCCTGTGTCAGCGGCGTGCCGGCCGACGCCTGATCCGATGTGACGGTCATGTGAGCTCCTTCCGGAGTCTTGTTCGGTGCCGGCGAGGGCTGATCGCCGGCGGACAACGTGTTGCTCTGTCGGGGGAAGCGGGTCGTGCTCAGGTCTTGCCGATGTCCGGCGGCAGCACCGGGACGTGGGTGGTGCAGAAGCTGTCGCCGTTGGCGATGGTCGCCAGCCGCTGCACATGGGTGCCCAGGATCTCGGTGAACGCCTCCCGTTCGGCCTCGCACAGCTCCGGGAACTGCTCGGCCACGTGCGAGACCGGGCAGTGGTGCTGGCAGATCTGCACGCCGGTGCCCACCCGCCGGGTCGACGCCGCGAACCCGGCGTCGGTGAACGCCGCCGCGATGTCCTCGGCGGTGGCCTCGATCTCGGTGGCGCTCCCGGACTCCGCGGGTGGGACCCCGCCGAGGATGGACTGCACGCGCCGCCGGGCGAAGTCCTCGATGGCGGCCTCGCCGCCGACCTCCCGCAGGTGCCGCATCGCAGCACTGGCGAGGTCGTCGTAGGAGTGTCCCAGCCGGGCCCGGCCCACCGCGGTGAGCTGGAATCGGCGCGCCGGCCGTCCCCGTCCCCGGCCCTCCCGCCGCGGCGGCGGAGCGGCCTGGGCCTCGCCGGTGTCGATGAGGGCGTCGAGGTGGCGGCGCACCCCGGCCGCGCTCAGGCCGAGCCGGGCACCGATCTCGGTGGCCGTGATCGGACCCTCCTCGAGCAGCAGCTGCACCACCGCCGCCCGGGTCTGGCCCTCGTGCGTGCCCGGCGCCTGGGTGACCGGGAACGCGGCGACAGGCGTGTGACCTGCGCGTTCCTCGTGCACCCGGGCAGCGGACGTCGTTTTCACAACACCAGTGTGACGGAATTCCCCGGGCCGGTCCACAAAGGGTGCCCTACCTAACTGCGGCGGGGCCCGGTTCCCGGCCCCGCTACGCTGCTCGGGTGCCGTCGCCCACCGTGGAACCCGACCCGACCGGCCCGGCGCCGAGCCGCCGCGCCGCGGACCTCGGAGCCCGTGCCGTGGAACTCGGTCGCCGTGCCCTCGGACTCGACGGCCGCGGCGGCGACCCGGCCGTGGCCGCGATCCTGCACGGCGACGAACTCGAGGGCCGCGGCCTCGACGCCACCGAGACCACCCAGTTGCACCGGATCCGGTTGTTCGGCGCGACGGGCACCGTGCTCATGGCGGTCGGCGCGCTCGGCGCCGGCGCGCAGCCGGTGCTGCAGAATCCCGTCCAGGGTCTGCGCCTGCTCGGGCTGCCCGCGCGCATGCCCAGCGCCGCGCTGACCCTCACCATGACCGGCACCGTGCTGGTGGTCCTCGCGTGGCTGTTGCTCGGCCGCTTCGCGATCGGCCGCCGCGACCCGGACGGGGTGCCCCGCCGGCTCACCCGCTCCCAGCTCGACCGCACGCTGCTGCTGTGGATCCTGCCGTTGATCGTGGCACCCCCGATGTTCAGCAAGGATGTGTACTCGTATCTCGCGCAGAGCGAGATCGCCGCCCGCGGACTCGACCCGTACGGGATCGGCCCGGCCGGTGCCCTGGGCGTCGACCACGTCCTGACCCGTACCGTGCCCAACATCTGGCGCGACACCCCCGCCCCCTACGGACCGGCGATCCTGTGGCTGGGGCAGCGCATCACCGACCTGACCGGCGAGAACATCGTCGCCGGGGTCTTCCTGCACCGCGTCTCCGCGCTCGCCGGGGTCGCGCTGATCGTGTGGGCGCTGCCGCGGCTCGCGCGCCGCTGCGGCGTCGCCTCCGTCAGCGCCCTGTGGCTCGGCGCGGCCAACCCGCTGCTGCTGTTCCATCTCGTCGCCGGCATCCACAACGAGGCCCTGATGCTCGGCCTCATGCTCGCCGGTCTCGAGCTCGCGCTGCGCGGCATCCACACGCCCGATCCGGCGGGGCCGCTGCGCGGCCGGGCACTCGCCTGGCTGCTGGCCGGTTCCGCCGTGATCGCGTTGTCGTCGATGGTGAAGGTCCCCTCGTTGCTCGCCCTCGGCTTCGTCGGGATGGCGCTCGCGCACCGCTGGGGCGGCACCCTGCGCGCCGTGGCCGCCGCCGCCGCACTGCTCGCCGTGGTCGCCGCCGTCGTCGTGGGCGCGGTCAGCTGGGGCAGCGGCCTCGGCTTCGGCTGGACCCAGACGCTCGGCACCGCAACCGAGGTGCGCAGCTGGATGTCCATCCCGACGCTGCTCGGCCTGGGCACCGGCCTGGCCGGGGTGCTGCTCGGGCTCGGCGACCACACCACCGCGATCCTGTCGCTCACCCGGCCCGTCGCCGCGCTGATCGCGGCGCTGGTGACGGTGCGGATGATGTTGGCGGTGCTCACCGGCCGGCTGCATCCCGTCGGCGCGCTCGGCGTGTCCCTCGGCGCGATCGTGCTGTTGTTCCCGGTGGTGCAGCCGTGGTACCTGCTGTGGGCGGTGATCCCCCTGGCCGCGTGGGCCACCCGGCCGATCTTCCGGCTCCCCACGGTGGCGTTCTCGTCGCTGGTGAGCGTGATCCTCATGCCCAACGGCGGCGAGTACCAGCCGTTCATCATCGTCCAGGCGGCCATCGCGACGGTCGTCGTCGTGGGCCTGGCCATCTTCGCCACCCGCAACCGGCTGCCCTGGCGCGACGAGGAGGACGCACCACCGCGTCCCGCCGATTCGCCCGGCGCCTACGCTGGAACCTCGTGACCTCGAGATCCCCCGTCGCTGCGCCACCCGCCGTACGCCTGGAGGGCGTCGTCAAGCGATTCGGCGACCTCACCGCGGTCGACGGTCTCGACCTGACCGTCGAACGCGCCCAGGTACTCGCGCTGCTCGGCCCCAACGGTGCCGGCAAGACCACCACCGTGGAGATGTGCGAGGGCTTCGTCGCACCCGATTCCGGCACCGTGCGCGTCCTCGGGCTCGACCCGATCGCCGACTCCGAGGCCCTGCGCCCGCGGATCGGGGTCATGCTGCAGGGCGGCGGCGCCTACCCGGGGTCCAAGGCCGGGGAGATGCTCGACCTGGTGGCTGCCTATTCCGCGGATCCGCTGGATCCGGCCTGGCTGCTGCGCAGCCTCGG
>NZ_WVTE01000094.1:0-8791 GCF_009939605.1 Rhodococcus sp. YH1
CCACCGACCACGACCACCTCGAGGCTGTCGAGGCCCTCGGGGTCGACGGTGCCGATCACCGCGGGGGTGATGATCGTGTGGGTGGGGCGTTCGGTGCGGAACAGTTCCGCGAGGTCGGGGCCGCCGATGATCGTCGACGGCACGACGACCAGCGTCGCGCCCTGGGAGAACGCCGCGATCCACTCCATCACCGACGGGTCGAAGCTCGGCGACATGATGTGCAGGAACCGCGAGCGGGACGTCAGGCCGTACAGGTCGATGATCGTGTCCAGCAGCCCACCGAGGCCGGTGTGGGTGACCACGACGCCCTTGGGCCGGCCCGTCGAACCCGACGTGTAGATCAGGTAGGCAGGGTGCTGCGGGCGCAGCGGCCGGACGCGGTCGGCGTCGGTGATCGGCGCCGACGAGCGGGCCGCGACGTCCGGTGCGAGACCGGGATCGTCGACGACCAGCCACTCGGCGTCGTCGGGCAGGCCGGCCCGGTGTGCGGTTCCCGTGATACCCAGGGCCGCACGGGAATCGGAGAGCATGTAGCGCACGCGCTCCGGCGGGTACGACGGATCGACCGGCACGTGTGCGGCGCCGGCCTTCGCCACCGCCCACACCGCACGGACCATGTCGTAGGAGCGCGGGAACGCCACGGCGACGATGTTCTCGGGGCCTACGCCGCGCTCGACCAGCAGCCGCGCGAGCCGGGACGAGTCCTCGTCGAGCTCGCGGTAGGTGATCGACCGTCCCTCGTACCGCACGGCGGTGGCGTCCGGGTCGAGGGACGCGCCGGCCGTGAGGAGGTCGGCGAGGGTTCCGCCGCTGACGACGTCGGTGCCGCGGACGTGGGTCAGCCGCTCGAGCTCGTGCGGCGCGAGCAGCGGCAGGTCACCGACGGGCAGGGCCGGGTCGGCCAACGCCGCGTCGAGGAGGTGCGCGAAGCGGGCGGCGAACCCCTCGACGGTACCGGCGTCGAACAGGGACCGCGCGTAGGAGAACTCGGCGGAGATCCCGTCCGGTCCGCCCTCGGTGGTGGTGTGCTCCCGCAGGGTCAGTGCGAGGTCGAACTTGGCGCTGTCCACGTCGAACGGCACCGTGGACACACTCAGCTCGGGCAGCTCGAGTCCGGTCTCGGGGAGGTTCTCGAACGACATGGCGACCTGGAACAGCGGGTGCCGGGCCGTGGACCGCTCGGGGTTGAGGATCTCGACGAGCCGCTCGAACGGAAGATCCGCGTGGGCGAACGCCTCGAGATCGCTCTCGCGGATGCGCCCGAGATGCTCGGCGAACCCGGCGTCGGCGTCGATGTGGCTGCGCAGCACCAGGGTGTTGACGAACATGCCGATCATCTCGTCGAGTTCGGCCTCACCGCGGCCGGCGATCGGCGTGCCGATCGCGATGTCGTCGGCGGCGGACATGCGCGCGAGGAACACCGCGAGGGCGGTGTGCATGACCATGAACAGCGTCGTGCCGCTGCGCCGGGCGAGGTCGGCGGCCTGCCGGTGGGTGGCCGCGTCGATGCGGAACTCGACCGTGCCGCCCTCGAAGGCCTGCACCGACGGCCGCGGCCGGTCGGTGGGCAGGTTCAGCTCGTCGGGCAGGCCGGCGAGCGTCCGCTTCCAGTAGTCGGCCTGCGCGGAGACGAGGCTGTCCGGATCGTCCTCCGATCCCAGGACCTGCCGCTGCCACAGCGCGAAGTCCGCGTACTGCACCGGCAGCGGCGCCCGGTCCGGTTCGTGCCCCGCCGCGCGCGCGACGTAGGCGATCATCACGTCCCGCGTCAGCGGTGCCATGGACCAGCCGTCGGCACTGATGTGGTGCGCGACGAACACCAGCACATGGTCGTCGCCGGCGATCCGGAAGAGCTTGGCGCGCAGGGGGATCTCTTCGGTGACGTCGAAGCCGGCGGAGACCACCTCGGTGACCCGGGCGACGAGGTCGGCCTCGGAGACCGGTTCGGGCGTGAGATCGGGTGCCCCCTCGGCGACCGGGAGGACCACCTGGAAGGCGTGCCCGTCGGACTCCGGGTAGACGGTGCGCAGCACCTCGTGCCGGGCGACGACGTCGCGCACCGCGGCCCGCATGGCGTCCACGTCGAGCGTTCCGGTCAGCCGGACCGCCACCGGGATGTTGTTGACCGCCGACCCGGTGTCGAAGCGGTTGAGGAACCACATGCGCTGCTGCGCCAGCGACAGCGGGATCCGGTCCGGCCGCGGCTGCGGCACCAGCGGCGGACGACCGCCGCCCCCGGCGTGCTGCTCGACCGCGACGGCCAGGGCCTCGACCGTGGGCGCCTCGAAGACGACCCGGACGGGGATCTTCGCGTCGAGCGCGGCCCCCATGCGGGAGACCACCTGGGTGGCGAGCAGCGAGTTGCCGCCGAGCTCGAAGAAGTCGTCGTCGACGCCGACCCGGGCGAGGCCGAGCACCTCGGCGAACACGCCCGCGACGATCTCCTCGACGGGGGTGCTCGGAGCGCGGAACTGCCGCGCCTCGAACACCGGTTCCGGCAGCGCCCTGCGGTCGAGCTTGCCGTTGACGTTCAGCGGCAGGGCCTCGAGCACCACGAACGCCGCCGGCACCATGTACGACGGCAACGCGCCGGCGAGCCCGGACTTCACGTGCGCGATGTCGAGCACCGCGCCCGTCTCCGGAACCAGGTACGCCACGAGCTGTGTGCCCGCCCGGTCGTCCTCCCGGGCGATCACCGCCACGTCGCGCACCTCGTCGGCGCCGCGCAGCGCGGCCTCGATCTCGCCGAGCTCGATGCGGAATCCGCGCACCTTCACCTGGAAGTCGCTGCGGCCGAGGTACTCCAGGCGGCCGGTGGAGTCCCACCGGACGAGGTCGCCGGTGCGGTAGAGCCGCTCGCCGTCGCCGAACGGGGAGGCGACGAACCGCTCCGCCGTCAGATCCGCCCGGCCGTGGTAGCCGCGCGCCAGCTGCGCACCGGCGAGGTACAGCTCGCCGGACACGCCGACCGGCACCGGATGCAGGCGCCCGTCCAGCACGTAGACCCGCGAGTTCCATTCCGGCACACCGATGGACACCGACGCGCCCGCGTCGTCCACCACGTCGCCCGCGGTGATCGACACCGCGGCCTCGGTCGGGCCGTAGAGATTGACCAGCTGCGCGCTGTTGTGCCGCAGGAACCGCTGCGCCGTCGCCGCCGGCAGCGCCTCACCGATCGCGAGCACCCGGCGCAGCGACCTCGGCAGCATCCCGTCGGAGTCGACGAGCAGCGCCTCGAGCATCGACGGCACCACATGCAGGGTGGTGACCTCCTGCTCGGCCATCAGGGCGTTCAGGTAGCCGGGATCGCGGTGACCCTCCGGCGTGGCGATCACCAGCCGGCCCCCGGAGACCAGCGCCGACCAGAACTCCCACACCGACAGGTCGAACGTCGCCGCGGTCTTGAGCAGCGCCGCGTCCTGCGATCCAAGGCCGAAGTGCTCGCGCTTCCACAGCAACTGGTTCACGATCGCGCCGTGCGGCACCGCCACACCCTTCGGCTTGCCCGTCGAACCGGAGGTGAAGATCACGTACGCGGTGTTCGACGCCCGCAGCGGCGCCCGCCGCTCGGCGTCGGTGACCGGATCACCGGCGTAGGTCGACAGGTCGGCCGTGTCGATCGCCAGGCGCGGGACAGACCTGTCCCCCGGGATCTCGACCGCGCCGGCGGTCAGCACCACCACCGGAGCCGCGGCATCCAGGATGTACCCGGTCCGCTCGGCCGGCTGATCCGGGTCGAGCGGCACGTACACGCCACCGGCCTTGGCGACGGCGTACATGCCGACGAGGAGCTCGATCGACCGGCGCATCGCCAGCGCCACCGTCGACTCGGGGCCGACCCCCGCCGAGATCAGGCGACGGGCAAGCCGGTTGACGCGGATGTCGAACTCGCCGTAGGTGAGCGTCTCACCCTCGAAGAACAGGGCCGTGGCGTCCGGAGTCCGGCGCACCTGCGCGTCGAACAGGTCGGGCAGGGTCACCGACGCGTCCACGGCGTGATCGGTGTCGTTCCAGCCCTCGAGCACCCGGAGCCGCTCGGCGTCGTCGAGCAGCGGCACATCGCCCACCGGGAGCGACGGGTCCGCCACCACGGCTTCGAGCAACCGCAGGAACCGGCGGGCGAAACCGGCCACCGTGGACTCGTCGAACAGGTCCGTGGCATAGGTGAAGAAGCCGGTCACCCCGGCCGCGGCACCGTCCTCGGCGTGCCGGTCGGTGACGATCAGATGCAGGTCGAACTGGGAGATCTGCATGTCCGCGTCGACGTTCGCGATGGTCAGACCCGGCAGCTCGAGCCGGGACTGGGCGACGTTCTGGAACGACAGGCCCACCTGGAACAACGGGTGCCGCGCGGTGGAGCGGACGGGGTTGAGCACCTCCACGAGCCGCTCGAACGGCACGTCCGCATTGGCGAACGCCCCCAGGTCGGCCTCGCGGGCCTGTGCCAGCAGGTCCTCGAACGCCGCATCCGGCTGGACCTGCGTGCGGAAGACAAGGGTGTTGACGAACATGCCGATCAGATCGTCCAGCGCCCGCTCGTCACGCCCCGCGATGGGCGTGCCGATCGCGATGTCGTCCGTGTCGGACATCCGCGCGAGGAACACCGCGAGGGTGGTGTGCATCACCATGAACAGCGTCGTGTTGCTGCGACGGGCGAGGTCGATCAGCCGGGCGTGCAGCTCCGGATCGACGGCGAATCCGGTCCGGGCGCCGGCGAAGGACTGCACCGCCGGGCGCGGCCGGTCGGTGGGCAGGTCCAGCTGGTCGGGCAGACCGGCCAGCGCGTTCTTCCAGTACGCCACCTGCTTCGCCGCAACCGAGTCCGGATCGTCCTCGGACCCGAGGACCTCCCGCTGCCACAGCGCGTAGTCCGCGTACTGCACCGGCAGCGGCGCCCACGCGGGGAACTCGCCCTGCGAACGCGCGATGTAGGCCTGCATCAGGTCCCGGGTGAGCGGGCCCGCCGACGAACCGTCGGCCGAGATGTGGTGGACGACCAGGGCGAGCACGTGGTCGTTCGCGGCGAGCCGGAACAGCCGCACCCGCAACGGCACCTCGATGGTGACGTCGAAGGTCGTGGCGCCGAGTTCCCGGACGGCCGCGACGATGTCGTTCTCGCCGACCGCGATCGGGGTGAGATCCTGTTCGGCCTGGGCGGCGGGCACGACGACCTGGATCGGGCCCTCGGCCGTCTCCGGGTAGTAGGTCCGCAGGATCTCGTGCCGGGTGACGAGGTCACCGACCGCCGCCTGCAGCGCCGCGACGTCGAGCGTTCCGGTCAGCCGGATCGCCATCGGCACGTTGTACGCGGCGGTGTCCGTGTCGAAGCGGTTGAGGAACCACATCCGCTGCTGGGCCAGCGACAGCGGGATCCGCTCGGGACGCTGCCGCGCCTCGAGCGGCCGCCGGGCGTCGGCGCTCTGGTGCTGGACGGACACGGCGAGCGCCTCGACGGTGGGCGACTCGAACAGCGCGCGGATCGGCACCCGGACATCGAGCGCGGCACCGAGCCGGGATGCCACCTGGGTGGCGAGCAGGGAGTTGCCGCCGAGCTCGAAGAAGTCGTCGTCGAGACCGACCTGTTCGAGACCGAGCACCTCGGCGAACACCCGCGCCACGGCCTCCTCCGTGACGGTGGTCGGCGCCCGGAACTCCCGGGCCTCGAACACCGGCGCCGGCAGCGCCCTGCGGTCGAGCTTGCCGTTGACGTTCAGCGGCAGCGCCTCGAGCACCACGAACGCCGCCGGCACCATGTACGACGGCAGCTGCTGCGACAGGGCCGACTTGAGCTCCGCCGCATCGAATTCCGCACCGGCGGCCGGAACCACGTACGCCACGAGCTGCGCGCCCCCACGCTCGTCGTCCCGCGCGATCACCGTCACGTCGCGCACCTCGTCGATGCCGCGCAGCGCGGCCTCGATCTCGCCGAGCTCGATGCGGAATCCGCGCACCTTCACCTGGAAGTCGCCGCGGCCCACGTAGTCGAGCTCGCCGCCCCCGTCGCCCGTCCCGATCCACCGGACGAGATCGCCGGTGCGGTAGAGCCGTTCGCCGTCCCCGAACGGGGACGCGACGAACCGCTCCGCCGTCAGATCCGCCCGGCCGTGGTAACCGCGCGCCAACTGCGCACCCGCCAGGTACAGCTCACCGGGCACGCCGGCCGGGACCGGATTCAGCCGCGCGTCGAGCACGTACACCCGCGAATTCCACTCCGGCACACCGATCGGCACCGACACCCCGGTGGCGTCGTCGACCTCGTGGAAGGTCACCGACACCGCGGCCTCGGTCGGACCGTACAGGTTGTCCAACCGGGCCGTGTTGTGCGCCAGGAACCGTCGCGCCGTCGCCGCCGGCAACGCCTCACCGATCGCGAGCACCTGCCGGAGCGAGTTCGTCAGCGTGCCGCCGGACTCGACGAGCAACGCCTCGAGCATCGACGGCACCACGTGCAGGGTGGTGACCCCCTGCTCGGCCGCCAGCGCGTTCAGATAGCCCGGGTCGCGGTGCCCGTCCGGCGCGGCGATCACCAACCGGCCACCGGAGACCAGCGCCGACCAGAACTCCCACACCGACAGATCGAACGTCGCCGCCGTCTTGAGCAACACCGCATCGTCGGCACCGAGCGCGTACTCCGCCCGCTTCCACACCAACTGGTTCACGATCGCCCCGTGCGGCACCGCCACACCCTTCGGCCGACCCGTCGAACCCGACGTGAAGATCACATACGCCGTGTTCGACGCCCGCAACGGCGCCAACCGCTCCGCATCGCCGACCGGGCCGTCCGCGAACACCGACAGATCCGCCGCATCGAGTTCCAGAGTGCGGACAGACCTCTCCCCCGGCACCTCGAACGCGTCCCGCCCGGTGGTGAGCAGCACCACCGGGGCCGCGGCGTCGAGGATGTATCCGGTCCGCTCGGCCGGCTGATCCGGATCCACCGGCACATACGCACCACCGGCCTTGGCCACCGCATACATGCCCACCAGCAACTCGACCGACCGGCGCATCGCCAGCGCCACCGTCGACTCGGGTCCCACCCCGGCCGCAATCAGGCGCCGGGCGAGCCGGTTGACGCGCGCATCGAACTCGCCGTAGGTGAGCGTCACACCCTCGAACACCAACGCCGGCGCGTCGGGAGCGCGCCGCACCTGCTCGTCGAACAGATCCACCAGCGTCGCCGGCCCCCCGGTCGCATGAGCGGTCTCGTTCCACGCCTCGAGCACCCGCACCCGCTCGGCCACCTCGAGAATCTCGATATCACCCAGCGCCACCGACGGATCGGCCACAATCGCCTCGAGCACCCGCACGAACCGCTCCGCGAAACCGGCCACGGTGCCCTTGTCGAACAGGTCCGTCGCACATGTGAACGTCGCGTCGATGCGGGCGGGCGTCCCGTCCTCGTCGTAGCGGTCGAAGACCGTCAGCTGCAGGTCGGTCTTGGCGAGCTCGAGTTCGAAGTTCGTCGGCGAGACGGTCAGCCCCGGCAGCTCCAGCTTCGTCTGCGCGAGGTTCTGGAAGGACAGGCCCACCTGGAACAGCGGGTTGCGGGCCGTCGAGCGCACGGGGTTGAGCACCTCGACCAGGCGCTCGAACGGCACGTCGGCGTTCGCGAACGCCCCCAGGTCCGTCTCGCGCACCTGGGCCAGGAACTCGTCGAACGCGACGTCGGACTGCACTCGGGTGCGGAAGACCAGCGTGTTGACGAACATGCCGATCAGATCGTCGAGCACCCGCTCGCCCCGGCCCGCGATCGGCGTGCCGATCGCGACGTCGTCGGTGCCCGACAGCCGGCCCATCAGGGTCGCCAGGGCGGCGTGGATCACCATGAACAGCGTGGCGTTGTGCCGGCGCGCCAGCTCCTGCAGGCCCCGGTGGACGTCGGCGTCGACGGTGAAGTGCAGCGATTCGCCGCGGAAGCTCTGGCGAGGGGGCCGCGGCCGGTCGGCCGGGAGATCGATCTGGTCGGGCAGACCGGCCAGGGTCCGCTTCCAGTACTCGACCTGCCCGGCGGCGACGGAGTCGGGGTCGTCCTCCGAACCGATGACGTCACGCTGCCACAACGCGTAGTCCGCGTATTGCACGGGCAGCGGCTCCCAGCCGGGCGCCTCGCCGCGGGAACGTGCCTCGTAGGCGATCGTGACGTCGCGCGCGAGGGGCGCCATGGAGGCGCCGTCGGCGGAGACGTGGTGCACGACGAACGCCAGGACGTAGTCGGAGTCGGTGATCCGGAAGATCCGCGACGCCACCGGCACCTGCCGTGTCACGTCGAAGGTCGTGGACATGAATGCGACGATCTCGCCGGTGAGGTCGTCCTCGGTGACGTCGTACGGCGTCAGGTCGGGCAGCGCGTCGTCCACGGGGAGCACGATCTGGTGCGGCTCGCCGTCCGGGTCCGGGTAGTAGGTGCGCAGCATCTCGTGCCGGCCGATCACGTCGCGGACCGCCGCCTGCATCGCGGCCAGGTCGAGCTCACCCTGGAGCCGCACCGCGAAGGGGATGTTGTCCACCGCGGAGGAGGTGTCGAACTGGTTGAGGAACCAGTAACGCTGCTGGGCCAGCGACAGCGGCAGCCGCTCGGGACGCGGTGCCGCCTCGAGCGGGCGCCGGGCGCCGGTACCGATCTGGCGGCCGACCTCCGCGGCGAACGCTTCGACGGTGGAGGTTTCGAACAGCAGCCGCAGCGGCACCGACGCATCGAGCGCCGCACCGATCCGCGAGACCACCTGCGTGGCGATCAGCGAGTTGCCGCCGAGGGCGAAGAAGTCGTCGTCGAGGCCCACCCGGTCGAGAC
>NZ_WVTE01000095.1:0-8782 GCF_009939605.1 Rhodococcus sp. YH1
CACAGCGCCTTGGCGCGGGCCTCGCGCTTGTCGCGGGCCTCCCCGCGCTCGCCGGTCGGGGGGAAGAAGATCTCGGCGTCCTCTTCCCGGCAGCGCGCGGCCAGACGCCACTGCCACAGTTCGGTATCCTGCGGCCGAAGTGTTGTCACAGATGACGACATCGATCAGATCACCCTTCCGATCGGGGACTTCGTCCAGAAGTAAAATCCGGTCGGGCAGTGGCCGACAAGAATTGCGATCGCGCGGATTCCTGCCGGAGGGCTGATCTTACCGACCTCGAATCTGCAATTCGATCGCGATGATGCGAACCCTGTTGTCGCAGACACCATCCTGACAGACTCGGCGTCTGCACAGTCGTATGTCGAGTGAGCGCGAAAGGCACACGCATGACCATCGTGGACCGCACGGAAGCCGATACCGCCGACCTCGGTGTCTACGACTCGATTGCCGACGTGGTCGGCAACACTCCCCTCGTCCGGCTGAACCGGATCACCGAGGGAATTCCTGCGGCGGTGTACGCGAAGCTCGAGTTCCTCAATCCCGGCGGCAGTGTCAAGGACCGTGCGGCACTCGCAATGATCCGTGCTGCCGAGGAATCGGGTGCCTTGCAGCCCGGTGGCACCGTCGTGGAGGGCACGTCCGGCAACACCGGTGTCGGTCTGGCCGTGATCGCAGCGGCCCTCGGATACCGCTCCGTCGTGGTCGTGCCCGACAAGACCAGTGCGGAGAAGATCGCGCTCCTGCGAGCACACGGGGCGCAGGTTCATGTGACACCGGGGGGCCGGCCCAGCCACCACCCCGAGTTCGTGCGGAACGTCGCCACCCGCCTCGCGGCCGAGATCCCAGGCGGGTGGCTTGCAGGACAGTACAACAATCCCGCCAACCCGGCCGCCCACCACAGCACGACCGGTCCGGAGATATGGCGTCAGACCCGCGGCCGAATCACGCATTTCGTTGCCGGCATCGGCACCGGTGGCACGATCACCGGGGCTGGGCAGTTCCTGGCCGAGGTATCGGCCGGCGCCGTGACCGTCGTCGGCGCGGACCCCGAGACCTCCGTCTATGGCGGGGGCGACGGTCGCGCGTGGTACGTCGAATCCGTCGGCCACTTCCTGCACCCGCAGACCGCCGTGGACGAGTGGCCGGACTCGTACCGGCCCGACGTTGTCGACCTCATCGAGCGAATCCCCGACGCCGAGGCACTGACCGTGATCCACCGACTTGCACGGGAAGAGGGCCTCCTCGTCGGGGGATCCGCCGGAGCGGCGGTTGCCGCAGCACTGCGCGTGGGGCGCACACTCGGACCCGACGACGTCGTCGTCGTGATCGTGCCCGACTCCGGCCGCGCGTATCTGTCGAAGTACTTCGACGACGACTGGCTGGGCCGGCTCGGGTTTCCGCTCTACCACGGCACCGAAGGTGTCACCGTGGTCGAAACGCTGCCGAGCAGGGGGAACACACCACGCAGCGTCCCGTCCACAGCGACGGTGTCGCAGGCCCGGGACGTGCTCGCGGACGCGCCGGCGCTGCCGGTCGTCCTGGCGCGACCCGCCTCCGGCCCGACCGTCGTGGCGGAGATCCTCGGGTCCGTCTCCTCGCGCGCCCTGGCCGGCGCCGCAGGCGACGATCCGATCGACTCCCGCCTCGAACCGCCGCTGCCGGTCGTGGGGATCACCGAGCCCTCGGTCGCCGCAGCGCGACGTATCGCCGGTCATCGCGGCCCGGTCGTCGTCGCCGAGAACGGACACGCCGTGGCCCTCGTCGACGCCGACACCATCCGTGCGTCCGTCGACACCGGACCACAGACCGCTCGCCGAAGGAGGGAGATGCAATGACCGTGCACGTGCAGGAGTGGGGGCGGGTCCGCGGACCGCCGTCCTGATCCATGGGCTGGGCAATTCCAGCGACTCGTGGTGGCAGGTGGGCCCGGTGCTCGCCGAACACGGATACCACGTGCTCGCCGTCGACCTGCCGGGCCATGGCCGGAGCGCGCCTCTCGACCGATACAGCAGCGCGGCGCTGGCAGCGGCCGTGGTTGCCGCGGTGCCGGCGAGTCCGGCACTGGCGATCGGCCACTCGCTGGGCGGTCTCGTGCTTGCGCACGCCGTCGGTGAGTTGCGACCGGAGCTGGCCGTGTACGAGGACCTGGCATGGATCCTGTCGCCCGACCCTGTGGTGGCGGACTCCTTCCGCCGGCAGAAGAACTGGACTCTCGAGGACCTGGAACGTGAGCAGCCGCGGTGGAGCGAGCGCAGCCGTCGTCACAAACTCGACGCGCTCGCCGCCTGGGATCCGAGGATCGTCGACCACCTCGGAACGTTCACGCTCGCGCCCGTCGACGAGGCAGTGGTCCCGTCGCTGCTCGTCCTGACCGACCCGAGCCGGCTGATCCCACCGGACCGGGCGGAGGAACTGGTGCAACGCGGTTTCGACGTCCGCGTCGTCGCCGGGGCCGGGCACGTCGTCCACTTCGACGACCCTGCCGGGTTCGTCGCCGCCCTGGCTAGCCGCGGCGTCGTGGGTAACGACCACGTAGGCAATACGTTCAGGGACAAACTCGAACTTCCACCGCTGCCCTGATCGTTACGTCGGTGCGCATCCGGCGGCCGGCGGCGCTGTCGGCTGCACCGACGCACACGATGACGACGGCGGCGGGCGAACCGGTGTTCGAATCGGTGCGAGACAAACTCTTGTCGATCCACCGGACCGGCTGCAGACTGTGAAATCGTTTTTGACGGAAACCCTTCCGGACAGTGCAACATCGACATTTCACTCGTGGACGTCCGCGTAGCTGCTCGATACCTCCTTCGCGGACATTCGCCGATCGCGACAAGGACGCTGCGCACCGTTCCGACTCCTCGTTCGAACACGCAATCGCCAGGCCCCTGATCCACACCCGCATCCGATGCCGGCTACGTACCACGAATCCACCCGCCCCGAGGCCCGGCCTCGCCCACTTTCTCCGAGGAGACCCTCCCGTGCGACCCCGAAACGGAACCACCCCGTCAGCGCCGGCGCTGAGTCGTCGAGACTTCGGCCGTCTCGCAGCGCTCACGGCTGTTGCGCTCGGCGGCACCACCCTTGCGGCGTGCTCGTCGTCGGACGCGGCGGAAGTGACGGCCGACGCGACCACGGTCGGCGCCGTCGGCGCCATCGTCGACGAGACCGGCCGCACGATCGCGCTGAACCTACCGGTTCAGCGCGTACTGTCGGGACTCGGCGGCAATCAATACATCCTCGAACTGGTCCGGGCCGTCGGCGGCGAGGACCGCATCGTCGGCGCAACCGCCAGCCAGATCACCACCGAAGGCTGGTCCGGCTACTGGGACAGCTTCCCGGGCATCTCGTCCGCTTCGCTCTTCGCCGGTCAGACCGGCGGATTCGACTACGACAAGATCCTCGAACTGAACCCGGACGTGCTGCTGACCGGCAGCAACAGCCCGTGGCAGGAGGCAGAGGCCAAGCTCGCGCCGTTCGGCATCAAGGTCGTGGTGTTCACGGCGTGGGAGCCACGGCTCTCCGACACGAACGTCGCACTGCTCGGGAAGCTGTTCGGCGCGGAGCAGCAGGCCGAGAAGTACCGGGCCGCAATTCCGGGAGCGATCGCGAGCGTGCTCTCCGAGCGCCTTGCCGGACTGCAGGACGCCGACAAGAAGCGGGTGTACTTCGAGGGGGCCGTCGACTACGTCGCCGGCGTCCCCGGCGGCTGGGACTGGGTGATCCGGTACGCCGGCGGAGCGAACATCTACTCCGACATCCTCATCAACGGCGGACTCGGCTGGAACGAGTACACCGTCGAGCCTGCCGACATCGTCGCCCGGAACCCCGACTTCATCATCAAGAACGGCGTTCAGGGCCTGCCGCAGGGCTTTTACCAGCCCTGGAGCCGGGACCGGTTCGTGAGCACCGCACAGTCGATCGTGAGCCGGCCGGGATTCGCCGATCTCACCGCGATCCGCGACGGAAACCTGTGGATCACCAACAACTACCTCATCAGTTCGGCGTCGAAATGGCTTGGCGCGCTGTACCTAGCGAGCTGGCTCTACCCCGAACGGTTCGCAGACGTGGACAAGGTGCAGTACTTCCGCGCCTGGGTCGAGGAATACCAGCATTCCCCGTACATCCCCGAAACCGAGTACTACTACCACCACGAGACGGCGTAGGGACCCGCCATGACCGACGTCCTCGATACACCCGGCGCTCCAGGGCGGCCGGAACCAGCACCCGAGTCGGGTCCCGATCGCCCCCGGCTCCGTTCCGCAGCCGCCGAGTTCCGTGCGTTCAGCCGTACGGACCGGGGCCGCCGGATCGTCATCGGATCGGGCGGAGTGCTCACTCTCGTCGTCTTGCTGTGGGCCCTGACATTCGGCGGCAGCGCTGTCGACATCGGAGACGCTCTGGGTGCGTTGCAGGCGAAACTGACGTTCACGCCACCCGCCGACGCCGCGACGGCACGGACATACCTGCAGGTGTGGGAACTGCGAGTTCCGCGGGTTCTGCTGAGCCTGGTGGCGGGCGCGGCCCTGGCGATCGCCGGCGTCCTGTTCCAGGGTCTGCTCCGCAACCCGCTCGTCAGCCCCTACACACTCGGCATCGCGCCCGCGGCGGCCTTCGGCGCGTCGTACGCGATCGTGTTCATCGGAGCCGAGACCGGCGGGCTGTCCAGCTCCGCATGGGTGGTCGTCGGAGCGCTCACCGTCTCTGTCGCCAGTTCCGTGTTCGTGCTCGCCCTGGCCGCCACCAAGCGCAGCGACCCGTCGACGCTGATCCTTCTGGGCATCGCGGTGACCCAGTTCTTCACGGCGGCCACCTCCGCCCTGCAGTTCACCGCCGACCAGGAGACACTCGCGTTGATCGTGCAGTGGACGTGGGGTTCGGTGAACGGCGCCGTGTGGAGCCAGGTGCTGATGGTCGCGGCTCTGTTCCTCGCGGTCTACCCGTTCGTGCAGCGAAAGTCGGGCGCGCTCAACGCGATCGCGTTCGCAGGCGACGATGCGGCCAAGAGTCTCGGCGTGCCGGTCACGTCGACCCGGCTGTCCCTCATCGGACTCGCTGTCGTCCTGACCGCCGTCACCATCAGTTTCACCGGCATCATCGGGTTTGTCGGGCTGGTCGCCCCGCACATCGCACGTCTGCTCATCGGGTCGAACCACCGTTTCCTGCTTCCCTTCTCGGCCGTCGTCGGCGGCCTGCTGCTGGTCGTCGCCGACTCGGTCGGCCGGACCGTGCTCAATCCGGCGGTAATCCCCGTCGGCATCGTGGACGCGCTCATCGGCGCGCCGGTATTCCTCTACCTCATCCTCGCCAAGAGAAGGGCAGCGTCATGACCCTGCGCATCACCGACCTCCACTTCGGCTACGGACGCCGGAAGATCCTGCACGGCGTCGACCTGACCGCACGCAAGGGCGAGCTGCTCGGCCTGCTCGGCCCCAACGGCTCCGGCAAGTCGACGGTGCTGAAGAACATCGCCCGGATCCATACCCCGACGTCGGGTTCGTTCCGGTGGGACGACACCGTCGCGCTCGAGAACCTGAGCCGACGCGAACTGGCGCGCCTCGTCGCGTACGTCCCGCAGACGATCGACGTGTCGTTCGAACTCGACGTGCGCGAAGCCGTCGTCCTCGGCCGGACCCCGCACTTCGCCGGACGGCCCACCGCCGAGGATTGGGAGCACGTCGATCGCGCCATCGAACTGCTCGGGCTCGGCCCGCTCGTCGGACGGTCGGTGACCGAACTGTCCGGGGGCCAGGCGCAGCGTGTGCTCATCGCCCGGTCGCTCGCACAGCAGCCCAGCATCCTGCTCCTCGACGAACCCACCAGCGCTCTCGACATCAAGTACCAGCTGCAGACGCTGCGGCTCGCACGCAGGATCACGCGGACCGCCCAGGTAGCCGCGATCGTCGCGATCCACGACCTCAGCCAGGCCGCCCGGTACTGCGACCGGATCGCCTTCCTCCAGGACGGTCATGTGCTCGCGGTGGGTACGCCGGAGGAGGTCCTCACCGCGGAACTGATCGAGCGCATCTACGGGATCGCAGTCAGCATCATCCACGCGAACGGGTCGGTCCAGGTGATTCCGCGGGACGAACCGGACGCCGCACTCGTCCTCGACTCGCCCACCGTCGCAGCGTAACTTCCCGACAACCATTACGGAGATCATAATCGTGTCAGCAGAACCAACCCGCCGGCAGATTCGTCTCGGCCTCCTCACCAATCCCCCCGGCAACGGGGCCCGCGGAGAGGTCCTCCCCGGCGACGTCCGGTATCCCGGCCGCGTCCTCGACCACTACACCCGCCTCGCCCGGACCGCCGAAGCCGCCAAGCTCGACGTGCTGTTCGCGGCCGACGGCCTGACGTCCGATACCGAACTCGCAACGAAGCCCGAGCCTTTGACGTTGTTCTCGGCTCTCGCCACACTGACAGAGCACATCGGGCTCGTGCCCACCGTCTCGACCACCTTCACCGCGCCGTTCAACCTCGCTCGACAACTTCTGTCACTGGACCACCTCTCGGGGGGCCGCGTGGGATGGAACGCGGTGACATCGACGGCGGGCGAACGCAACTTCGGCGACGCGCCGCTGCCCGACCATGAGGCGCGGTACCGGCAGGGTCTCGAGCACGTGTCCGTCGTCCGTGCCTTGTGGAACTCGTGGGTGGACGACCGTACCGCCGTCCCGATCGACCACCACGGCGAGTTCTACGCCGTCGAAGGACCGCTCCCCTTGCCACCGTCGGTGCAGCAGCAACCGGTGCTGTTCCAGGCCGGCTCGTCCGACGACGGCAAAGCCTTCGCCTCCGCCTTCGCGGAGGGTGTGTATACCGCGCAGCAGACGTTGCGCGGGGCGCAGGAGTTCTACCGGGATCTCAAGGCCAGGACAGCGGCGGCGGGCCGCGACCCCCGCAACATCCTCGTCCTTCCGGGGGTGAGCACGACGATCGGCGGCACCGAGGAAGAGGCCCGCAGGCTCGACGAAGAGTTGTTCGAATCTCATTACAGCGATGCGTCCCGGACCGCGCTCGAAGGGCAGCTGGCCGGCGTCGATCTGTCCGGACTCGGGCTCGACGAGACGATTCCTCCGGCGTGGTTGCCGACGATCGCATCGGTGCAGGGAAGGCAGAGCCGATACGGCGTCTTCCGCGAGCTGGCGGTGGACGAGGGCTGGACGGTCCGGCAGCTGATCGCCCTGCAACAGCGGTCCGCGGGTCACGGTCGCATCGTCGGTACACCGGAGCAGGTCGCGAGCCGCCTCGAGCAGTGGTTCGTCGAGGGCGGTGCCGACGGCTACATCGTCATGCCGGGGCAGGGTCCGGGCGGTGTCGAGGCGTTCACCGGGCACGTCGTCCCCATCCTGCAGAAACGAGGTCTCTTCCGGACCGAGTACGAGGCCGACACCCTGCGCGGCAATCTCGGCCTGCCCGACGTTCCCGTGCGCGTGCGCGCGGCGTGAGCCGTCCCTATTCCCGATCCCCGAAGGAGCCCCGAGCGTGACCAGCCTTGCACCCCTTACCCAGTCCACGCTGTCCCGGCTTGTCACTCGGCCTGTAGAAGCAAAGGGATTCGGACCGCCCCCGACCGGTCTGCCCGCCGACGCGATCCGCCTCGTCGGGGGCGTTCCCGCCGACGAGGCGCTGCCGGTTGCGGAACTGGCGAGCGCCTTCGCTGCCGCCCTGTCCGCATCGGGTGCCGGAGTGCAGTCGCTGCAGTATTCGAGCGCGCCCGGCATCCCGGCCCTCCGCGGGTGGATCGCGAACTGGGAGAGCGACGCATCCGGTGCCGTCGATCCGGACCGGGTGCTCGTCACCAACGGTGCGCTGCACGGGCTCAGCCTGGTCTTCGCCGCGCTGCTCGATCCGGGTGATCTGGTTGCCGTGGAAAGCCCCACTTTTCCCGTGGCCCTGCGGGTCCTCGATCACTACGGTGCCCGCCTGCAGCCGGTGCCGCACGTCGGGGACCGCCTCGACCTCGACGACTTCGAGCGCCACCTGCAGGCGGGCCGCATCCCCAAGTTGTTCTATGCGATCCCCGACTTCCACAACCCGACGGGGACGACACTCGCCGCCGAGGACCGGAGTCGTCTGACCGGTCTCGCCGAGCGTTACGGATTCGTCGTCCTGTCCGACAACCCCTATCGCGAACTGCGGTTCCGGGGCACGGACGTGCCGGACTTCCCACTCGACAGCGACCGCGTCGTGCGGGTCAACACGTTCTCCAAGACGCTCGGTCCAGGACTGCGGCTGGGCTGGGTCGTCGCTCCGGACTGGTTGCTCCCGGCTCTGCTGCGGCTACGCGCCAACGTCGATCAGCATGCGTCGTTGGTGACGCAGTCGGCTGTCGCTCACCTGCTCGGTCAGGAGGGGGTCTTCGACGCGACGGTCGCCTCCGCGCGAGTGCTCTACCGCGAGCGCGCGGATCTGCTCGCCGAGGTTCTCACCGCGGAGGCCGGGGACCTGGTGTCCGTCCCGGAAGCCCGGGGCGGCATCTTCACGTGGGTGAGCGTGACCGACCCCGGTATCAATCTCGCAGACGTGCGTCTCGCAGCGAACGCGCTGGGCGCGGATTTCTCCTCGGGCCGCTACTTCGATCCCGCGTCGAGCGGGCTCTACGCCGACAGCCTGCGGCTGGGATTCACCAACCAGAGCCCTGAGAACCTCCGGCTCGGGGCCCGGCGCATCGCCGAAGCGATCCGCAAGGTTCACTCGGCGCCACGGCTGCGACGGTAGGCAACACGGGCCATAGTTCCGGGCAACGAATCGATGAGCGCACGGCAACCGATCCACCGGC
>NZ_WVTE01000096.1:0-8615 GCF_009939605.1 Rhodococcus sp. YH1
TTGGCGATCGACACCTTCGTCATGCGCATGGCGAAGAACCTAGCCTTCTTCGCCTCTCGTGCTGCTCGACCCACTGACATCTCCCCTGGTCAGGGAGCGTGTCGCATGGACCACCTGAGTCAGCCCACATCGAACCCATGTGACATTCGGCCACACAGCCCCCGGCTCACACCGCGCCGAACAAGACCTGTGCGTTGTCCCAGCACACCGCGCGGACCCATTCGCTGCCGAGACCGAGCCGTTCGACCGCCTCGAGCTGATGGACGTACGGGTACGGGATGTTCGGGAAGTCGCTGCCGAACAGCACCTTCGAACCCAGTGCCTGCAGCCGCGGCAGCTCGTCCTCCGGGAACGGCATCGACTCCTGCGTGAAGTCGGTGAACGCCATGGTGGTGTCCAGGTGCACCCGCGGGTACTTCTCCGCCAGATCGAGGAACTGGCGGTACTCCGGCATGCCCATGTGCGCGACGATCAGCGCCAGCCGCGGGAACCGTTCCAGCAGCGCGGCGATCGGGCCGGGCCCGGTGTGCGTCCCCGGAGCCGGTCCCGATCCGCAGTGGATCACGATCGGCACGCCGGCATCCTCGAGCAGTCCCCACACCGGGTCGAGCAGCGGGTCGTTGGGGTCGTAGTCGCCGACCTGGATGTGCGACTTGAACACCCGTGCCCCGTGCTCGAGTGCCGCGGCCACGTAGCCGGCGGCATCGGGCTCGGGATAGAACGTCGCGGTGTGCAGGCAATCGGGGGTGCGGGCCGCGAAGTCCACCGCCCACGCGTTCAGCCACGCGGCCATCGCGGGCTTGTGCGGATAGAGCATCGCCGTGAACCGGCGGACCCTGAAACCCCGCAGCCGCTCGACGCGCTCCTCCTCGGCGTGCCGGTAGGTGATGGGCCATGCCCGGCCCACCAGCGGCCCGGCGGAGTCGAAGTAGCTCCACACCTTGTCCATCACGTTCGACGGCATGAAGTGGGTGTGCACGTCGATCAGGCCGCTGAGGCCGTGCCGGGCCCGGAAGTCGGCCACCTGCTGCGCTTCGTCCATCACCCGAAGGTAGCGACCCCGTCGCCGGTGCGTCTTTTGGGCTGCCCCAGCCGCCCGAAGGACACACCGGCGCCGGAGGCGCCTTAGAAGTACACGGCGATGCGACGGCCGTCGATCTCGTGCACGGCGATGTCCATGTCGTACACCTTGCGCAGCACCTCGGGCTGCAGGATCTCGTCGACGTCGCCGTCCGCGACGACGGCGCCGTCGCGCATCGCGACGATGCGATCCGAGTGGCACGACGCGAAGTTGATGTCGTGGATCACCAGGATCACGGTCTTGCCCATCTCGTGGGCCATGCGTCGCAGCAACTGCATCATGTGCTGCGAGTGCTTCATGTCCAGGTTGTTGAGCGGTTCGTCGAGCAGCACGTAGTCGGTGTCCTGCGCGAGCACCATCGCGACGAACGCGCGCTGCCGCTGTCCGCCGGAGAGCTGGTCGAGGAAGCGGTGCTCGAACCCGCCCAGGCCGGTGTACTCGAGGGCACGGTCGACCGCGTCGTGGCAGGCCGCCGAGAGCCGGCCCTTCGAATGCGGGAAGCGCCCGAACTCGACGAGTTCGCGCACCGACAATCGCACCGCCGTGGTGTTGTCCTGGCGCAGCACCGACAGTTTCTTCGCCAGCGCGTCCGAGGGGGTGGCCCGCAGGTCGAGCCCGTCGATGCTGACCGATCCGGCGTCGGTGTCGAGCAGCCGCGCGACGATGGTCAGCAGTGTCGACTTGCCGGCGCCGTTGGCACCGATGATCGACGTGAGGCCGCCGCGCGGGACGTCGAGGTCGACGGGCCCGAGCACGGTGGTGCCAGCGTAGTTCTTGGCGAGGTCCCGAACGGTGATCACAGGCGCGCACCCCTCACGAGCAGGGAGATGAAATAGATGCCGCCGAGGAAGTTGACGACGACGATGAGGCTCGAGTTGTAGTCGAGCAGCCGGGCGAGGACGAACTGCCCGCCGACCAGGGCGACGATCGCGACGAGCGTCGCGGCGGGCACCGTCCAGCGGTGCCGGAACGTGCCGACGAGTTCCCGGGCCAGGTTGGCCACCAGCAGCCCGAGGAACGTGATGGGCCCGACGAGCGCAGTGGCCACCGAGACCAGCACCGCGACGACGATCAGCGCGCGGGTGACCACGCGCCGGTGGTCGACGCCGAGGCCGATTGCGTGCTCGCGGCCCAGTGCGACGACGTCGAGCTGACGCAGCAGCGGCACCGAGAACGCCGTCGCCGCGACGACGAGCAGGGCCGACACGGCGAGCAGGTCGACCTGCACGTTGTTGAAGCTGGCGAACAGCACGTCCTGCAGGGTCATGAAGTCGTTGGGGTCGATCAGCCGCGACACCAGCGACGACAGCCCACCGAACAGCGCGCCGAGCACGATGCCGACGAGCACCAGCACGTACAGGTCGCGGGATCCGCGGTCGAAGAGCCATCGGAACAGCACGAGCGCGAAGCCGACCATGGCGAGCACCTCGACCCCGAACTTCAGGCGCGGATCCAGTGTCGCGAGGGCGCTCGCGCCGAACAGGAACACCACGAGGGTCTGCAGCAGCATGAACAGGCTGTCGAAACCCATCACACCCGGGGTGAGGATGCGGTTGTTGGTGACGGTCTGGAAGATCACCGCGGCGAAGGCGGTGGCGTAGCCGACGAGCACCATCGACAGCACCTGCCGGCCGCGGATCTTCATGGCGAAGTCCCACGAGCCGGTGACGAAGAGGAACAGGTATGCGCACACCGCCAGTGCGGCGACGACGGCGAGCACGACGAGCACGCGGGCAGGGTTCCGGCGACGGGTCGCGGCGGGTGCGGCGACGGCCGGGCTCATCGCGGTCCTCGCCGGGTGCGCAGGATCAGCGCGATGAACACGACGGCGCCGACGACGCTCGCGACGGTGCCGACCGGGATCTCGTACGGGTAGCGGAGGACGCGGCCGACGACGTCGCACGCGAGCACGAATCCGGCGCCGGCGAGCGCGGTGATCGGCAGGACGCGGCGCAGGTTGTCGCCGAGCGCCAGGGTGACGAGGTTGGGCACGACGAGACCGAGGAACGGGATGGCGCCGACGACGACGGTGACGACGGCGGTGGTGACGGCGACGACGACCATCCCGATGTTGATCACCAGCTGGTACGGGACGCCGAGGTTCTTCGCGAAGCCCTCGCCGAGGCCGGCCACGGTGAAGCGGTCGGCGTACAGATAGGCGACGGCCATGACGGCGACGACGACCCAGATGATCTCGTAGCGGCCGCGCAGGATGCCGGAGAAGTCACCGCTGGTCCAGGTGTTCAGGGCCTGCATCAGTTCGAGCCGGTAGGCGAAGAACGTGGTGACGGCCATGACGACGCCGCCGAACATGAGGCCGACGAGCGGCACGACGATCATGTCGGTGAACCGGACGCGGCGCAGGAGCCGCAGGAACAGGAAGGTGCCGACGAGGGAGAAGGCGACGGCGACGAGCATCTTGCCGAGCACGGACTGTCCGCCGAGGAACAGGGTGGCGACGAGGATGCCGAGCAGGGCCCATTCGACGGTGCCGGCGGTGTCCGGCGCCACGAACCGGTTGCGGGTCAGGTGCTGCATGATCAGGCCGGACACGCTCAGGGCGGCGCCGGCGAGCAGGATCGCGATCAGGCGGGGCACGCGCGAGACGAAGAACACCTCGAGGGTCGCGGTGTCGCCGCGCAGCAGGTCGGCGGGGGTGACGTCGGCGACGCCGACGAACAGGGACGCGAAGGCGGCGACGGCGAGCAGCGCCGCGCCGATCAGGACGGGACGCAGACGCGCGGCGGGGCCGGCGGCCGCACGCGGGGTGCGGTCGCCGGCCCTGCCGGTCGTTACCGGGGAGCTCACGGGCGGGAGGCGGTCATGCCGCCGCGGCCTTGCCGACGGCCTGCCCGACGACGTCGATCTGCGACTGGACGGAGCTCAGCGCGCTCGGCGCCATGTACCAGGTGTACAGGTCGAGGTAGGTGATCCGGCCTTCCTTCGCGGCGGTGGTGCCGCCGACGAGCGGGTTGTCGAGGACTCGGGACGCGTTGGGGCCGGTGGTGTCGCCGAGGGGTGCCTCGCGGTCCTGAACGAACATCAGGTCGGGGTCGGCCTGGGCGATGTACTCGAAGGACACGGCGTCACCGTGGGCGACGTCGTCGGCGAAGGTCTCCGACACGGGCTTGACGCCGAGGTCGTGGATGATCCCGTACCGGGAGCCGGGTCCGTACGCGGTGACCTCGGCGGCCTCGACGCGCGTGATGAGTCCCCGCAGGTTCGCCTGTGCGGCGGCAGCGGACACCGCGTCGAACGACGCCTCGATGCCGGCGAACTTCTCCTCGAACGCGCCCTCGGCGCCGAAGATGGTGGCGAGGTTGCGGTTCTGCTTCGCGACGCTGGCGAGGAAGTCCTTGGCGTCGACGGAGAGGTCGACGGTCGGGGCGATCTCGCTGAGCGCGTCGTAGCTGGTGGCCGACCGGGCGGCGACGATGATGAGGTCGGGCTCGAGGGCGTTGACGGCCTCGAAGTCGGGCTCGAACAGCGAGCCGACCTTGGCGACGTCGTCGCCCCGGTAACGCGCGAACGATTCGGGCCAATTCGTGAGCGCGGGGACGCCGACGGCGTCGGGCAGGTCGAGGTCGATCATGGACTGCAGCACGCTCTGGTCGAAGACCACGACCCGTTCGGGACCGACGGGCACCTCGGTATCGCCCTGGGCGTGACTGATGACGACGGTCTCGCCGGTCTCCACCGCGGTGTCGGAGGAGGTGTCGGAGGAGCAGGCGGAAAGCCCGAGCGAGGCGGCCGCGACTAACGCGACGGCGGCGGACAACCGGATACGCATGGGCAATCTCCTTGAAAATTGAACTTCCGAGGTAGACGGAGCCACCCGCGCAGCCCCACCCACCGCCTCGAACTCAGCCAAGCGTTGCCTAACTTAGCATGCCTTTACTTACTGTTGGCAAGGGTCGTGTCGCCCCACGGAGGAGCGCGCCGCCACTACGGTCGGACCCATGACCTCCACCACGTTCTCCGCCTGGGTCGCGCGCGAGCACGACGACGCGATCGACTTCGCCCCCGAGACCGTCGACGAGACGATGCTGCCCGACGACGGCATCACCGTCCGCGTCCTGCATTCGAGCATCAACTACAAGGACGCCCTCGCCGTCGTCCCGCGCGGCGGCGTGGTCCGCAACTACCCGATCATTCCCGGCATCGACCTCGCCGGTGAGGTCGTCACCTCCGATCACCCCGACTTCGCGCCCGGGGACCGGGTCCTTGCGCACGGCTACGAGATCGGCACCGGCCGCCACGGCGGCTACGCCGAGTACGCCCGCGTCCCCGCCGACCAGCTCGTCCGGCTCAGCGAGCTCTCCACAGCCGACGCCGCCGCCATCGGCACCGCCGGATTCACCGCGGCGCTGAGCGTGCAGGCCCTGCTGCGGCACGGCCTGACCCCGGACGACGGGCCCGTCGTCGTCACCGGCGCCTCCGGCGGCGTGGGCACCGTCAGCGTCGACCTGCTCGCCGCCGCCGGATTCGAGGTGGTCGCCTCGACCGGCAAGCCGGAAGCCCACGACCTGCTCACCGAACTGGGCGCCGCCTCGGTGATCGGGCGGCTGCCCGAGGACCCCGACGCGAAGCCGCGACCGCTCGGCAAGGCGATCTGGGCCGGGGCCGTGGATTGCGTCGGCGGCGCCACACTCGCCCACGTCCTCAGCACCGTCCAGTGGGGCGGCGCGGTCGCCGCCAGCGGACTCACCGGCGGCGCCGCCCTGCAGACCACGGTGATGCCCTTCATCCTGCGCAGCGTCGCCCTGCTGGGCATCGACTCGGTGCAGCTGCCCATCGGCCCGCGCCGGGCGCTGTGGGAGCGCCTCGCGGGCGACCTGCGGCCCCGGCACCTGGCCGACATCACCCGCCACATCCCCGCGCGAGAGCTGGTGCCCGCGCTCGACCTCGTGCGGGCCGGCAAGTTCACCGGGCGCGCGGTGATCGAGGTTGCCGGCGGATTCTGAGGGCTCGTCAGAAGAGGGTGAGCTCGACCTCCTCGACCACCTTCACCGTCCGGCGCACCGCCTTCTTCGCCCGCGCAGGCGCGGCGGTCGGCTCGGGCCGCGCACACGCGGCGGTCGGCTCGGGCCGCGCAGCCGCCGCGGTCGGCTCGGGCCCGGCCGGTTCGGAGACGGGCGCGTTCGGGGCGGGCGGGGCCGCCGCCTGCGCGCGCGCCGCCTCGCCCGCGAGGGTGTCGGCGAGTTCGTTGAAGTGGTTGCCGACGTGTCCGCGCACCCACCGGAACCGCACCGGCCCGGACCGGTCGGCGAGGACGCGGTCGATGGCCTGGACCAGATCGAGGTTCTTCACCGGCGCGCCGGTCGCCGTCTTCCAGCCCTTGCGCTTCCAGCCCGGCAACCATTCCGAGGCGCACTTGATGGCGTACTGCGAGTCGGATTCGATGATCATCGGTTCCGGACCGGGATGGGCCTTCAGCGCCTCGAGCAGCGCCCGCAGCTCGGCGATCTGATTGGTGCCCGAGTGCTCCCCGCCCGAGCGGCTCGGTCCCTCGTGATTGACCCACGCCCATCCGATGGCGCCGCCCGGATTGCGAAGGCAGGAACCGTCGGTGCTCACGATGATCATGTGCCAGACCATATCCCGTGGCAGGGGCGACGTCGCGCCCGAGGCGCCGACGCGCCGCGGCTGCGCAGAAATCGCGGCACCCATCGGCGTGTCGGCGCGAGAAGCGCACGCTCGGCGGGTCGCCGCCTTCGATCCGCACCTCGTCGCACGGTCACCTCGTCGCACAGTACGGTGGACCGGTGCCCTCCCCTGCTCCACCCAGCACCGGCGCGCTCGTCGTCCGCGCCGAGCTGCCCCGGCCGGTGGACGTCGCGCTGACGCTGCAACCCCTGCAGCGCGGGCCCTACGACCCTTGCCACCGCCGCGACGGGCAGGCCGTGTGGCGCACGTCCCGGTTGGCGTCGGGGCCGGTCACCTACCGGCTCGTGCAGGACGGTCCGCGCGGCGTGCGCTGCCACGCGTGGGGTGCCGGGGCCGAGGAACTGTCGGCACACCTTCCCACCCTTCTCGGTGCCGAGGACGACCCGACCGGGTTCCGGCCCGAGCATCCGAGCCTGGCCGAGGCCCATCGCCGCCTGCCGGCCCTGCGGATCCCGCGCACCGGCCGCGTCCTCGAGGCCCTGGTCCCGGCGATCCTCGAACAGCGAGTGCACAGCGTCGCCGCGTTCGCGTCGTGGCGGCGGCTCGTCACGTGGTTCGGTGACGTCGCGCCCGGTCCGGCACCGGAGGGGATGCGGGTGCCCCCGGCCGCCGAGACGTGGCGCCGCGTCCCGTCGTGGGAGTTCCACCGCGCCAACGTCGACCCCGGCCGGGCCCGGACCGTCGTGAGCTGCGCCCGGCTGGCCGACCGCCTCGAGCGGCTCGTCGACCTCGCGCCGGCCGAGGCGCAGCGGAAGCTGCGCTCGATCCCGGGCGTGGGCGTATGGACCGCCGCCGAGGTCGCGCAGCGCGCCTTCGGCGACGCGGACGCGCTGTCGGTGGGCGACTACCACCTCGCGACGATCGTCGGCTGGTCGCTGCTGGGCGCACCACTCGACGATGCCGGCATGGTGGAGTACCTGGAACCGCTTCGGCCGCACCGTTATCGAGCGGTGCGACTGATCATGGCGACCGGCGGGGCGGGGCGGGTCCCGCGACGGGGACCCCGCACGCCGATCACCGATCACCGCGGGCGCTGAGCAGTTCCCCCGCGCCGGTCACGCCGCCGGGGCCGGAATCGTCGGCCCGGTACCGCGGGGCTGCGCTGCCGCGGCGCCGACGGCTGACCGTCGGAATTCCGGCCGTCGAACCGTACCCTGGTGGCATGTCCGACCCAGACATTTCGACCGCGCCCACGAGGCTCGAGCGGCTCCCGAGCTGGCTGCTGACCCAATCCGCCCGCCACGTGCACCGGGTGGTGGTCGACCGGCTCGGCCAGGCCGACGCCCGCGGCTACCACTACCGCGCGCTCGCGGCACTCGAGGAGTACGGCTCGCTGTGTCAGACGGATCTCGGCCGTCGCGCGGGGATGGACCGCAGCGACATCGTCGCCACCGTCAACGAGCTGGCCGACCGGCGGCTCGTCGACCGCAGCCCCGATCCCACCGATCGGCGCCGCAACATCATCAGCGTCACCCGCCGCGGGCGGCAGCACCTGCGCACCCTCGACGACGTGCTCGTCGCGGCGCAGGACGAGGCGTTCGCGCCGCTCGACCCGACCGAGCGCGACCAGCTCGCCGTCCTGCTCGCGAAGGTGCTGGCCCACCACACCCGGCAGGCCGGCAGGTGAAGGGTTCCTCGCGGGAACCCTCCACCCGGGGCGGGCTCAGAGAGAGCGGGCGATGATCTGCTTCATCACCTCGTTGGCGCCTGCGTAGATCCGCTGCACGCGGGCGTCCTCGTACATCCGCGCGATCAGGTACTCGCGCATGTAGCCGTAGCCGCCGTGCAGCTGCACGCAGCGGTCGATCACCTCGCACTGCCTGTCGGTCAGCCAGTACTTGACCATCGCGGCGTCCGCGTCGTCGAG
>NZ_WVTE01000097.1:0-65239 GCF_009939605.1 Rhodococcus sp. YH1
GGTCGCTGGGCCGGCTGCTCGAGGCGGCGCGTCGCTGGCCGCGCGCGGCGTCCCTCGGCCCGCTGATCTACGAACCCGACGGCACCGTCTATCCGTCGGCGCGCTCGGTGCCCGGGCTGGTCTCCGGCGCCGGGCACGCGCTGCTCGGCACGGTGTGGCCGAAGAACCCGTGGACGCAGCGGTACCGGCAGGAGAACGAGACCGTGTCCGAACGCCCGGTGGGCTGGCTGTCCGGGTCGTGCCTGCTGGTGCGGCGGGCGGCGTTCGACGCGGTCGACGGCTTCGACTCGCGCTACTTCATGTACATGGAGGACGTCGATCTCGGCGACCGGTTCGGCCGGGCGGGCTGGCTCAACGTATACGTGCCCTCGGCAGAGGTCACCCACGCGAAGGGGCACGCCGCAGGACGGCATCCCGAACTCATGCTGCCGGCCCACCACGACAGCGCGTACCGGTTCCAGGCGGACCGGCACCCGCATCCGTGGCAGGCGCCGCTGCGGTGGGCGCTGCGGGCCGGGCTCGCCGCCCGGTCGAGGATGTCGGTGGCCGCGGCGGCACGCGAACGGGCGCGGGCGGCCGAGGCGGGCAACACCACGGAACAGGGGACACGATGACGAACGATGCTGCGCCGCACACCGATGCGGTGATCCTGGTGGGCGGGCAGGGGACCCGGCTGCGGCCGCTGACCCTGTCCGCGCCGAAGCCGATGCTGCCCACCGCCGGCGTGCCGTTCCTGACGCACCTGCTCACGCGTATCCGTGCGGCCGGCATCAAGCACGTGGTGCTCGGAACATCCTTCAAGGCGGAGGTGTTCGAGGACTACTTCGGTGACGGCTCGGAACTGGGTCTCGAGATCGAGTACGTCACCGAGGCGGAGCCGCTGGGCACCGGCGGCGGCATCCGCAACGTGCTGCCCAGGCTGCGCGCCGACAACGTCATGGTCTTCAACGGTGACGTCCTCGGCGGCACGGATCTCGGTGCGGTGCTCGACACGCACCTGCGCACCGACGCCGACGTGACGCTGCACCTGGTGCGCGTGGGCGACCCCCGCGCGTTCGGGTGCGTGCCCACCGACGAGGAGGGCCGGGTCACCGCGTTCCTGGAGAAGACGCAGGATCCGCCGACGGACCAGATCAACGCCGGCTGTTACGTCTTCAAGCGCGAGATCATCGAGTCGATCCCCGAGGGTCGTCCGGTCTCCGTGGAACGTGAGGTCTTTCCGTCCCTGCTGGCGGAGGGCAAGCGCGTGTACGGGCACGTCGACGCCGCCTACTGGCGGGACATGGGCACGCCGGAGGACTTCGTGCGCGGCTCGGCAGACCTGGTGCGCGGCATCGCACCGTCGCCCGCGCTCGGTGGGCAGCGCGGCGAATCCCTCGTCCATCCCGGTGCCTCCGTCGCGCCCGGTGCCCTGCTGATCGGCGGCACCGTCGTCGGCCGCGGCGCCGAGATCGGCGCCGGCGCACGCCTGGACGGCGCGGTGATCTTCGACGGCGCGAGGGTGGAGGCCGGTGCGGTGATCGAGCGGTCCATCATCGGATTCGGGGTCCGGGTCGGTCCCCGCGCCCTGATCCGCGACGGGGTGATCGGCGACGGCGCCGACATCGGGGCGCGCTGCGAGCTGCTGCGCGGCGCCCGGGTCTGGCCCGGTGTGCAGATCCCCGACGGGGGGATCCGTTTCAGTACCGACGTGTGAGCACGGGGGGTCCACGAATGAAGTTCGAACGGTATGTGGCGCTGGGTGATTCGTTCACCGAAGGCGTCGGGGACCCGGATCCGGCCCGGCCCAACGGGTTGCGTGGCTGGGCGGATCTCGTCGCCGAGGAGCTCGCCCGCGACAACCCCGGGTTCGGGTATGCGAACCTCGCCGTGCGCGGACGGCTGCTGCGCCCGATCCTCGACGAGCAGCTCGACGCGGCGATCGCGATGCGACCCGACCTGGTGACGATCTACGCCGGTGGCAACAACCTCATGCGCCCGAAGCTTGACCTCGACGCGTTGGCGGCCGAGTACGACGACGCGATCGGCAAGCTTGCCGCCACGGGTGCGCGAGTGCTCGTGTGGACGGCCTACGACGGTAGCTGGGCGCCGGTGTTCGGGGTGCTGCGCGGCCGCTGGGCCGTCTACAACGAGCTGGTCCGGGCGATCGCCGACCGCCACGGTGCGGCGATCGTCGACTTCTGGCGGTTCGACGAGTACCGCGACCTGCGGATGTGGGATTTCGACCGGCTCCACATGTCGCCGGCCGGGCACCGGAACATGGCGATCCGCGTGCTCGATCTCCTCGGTGTGTCGCACACGCTCACCCCGGCCGAGTTCGATGCCGCGCCGGTGGTCTCGGCGGCCAAGCGGGCCGAGGACCGCCGGTGGGCACGCGAATTCCTGATTCCCTGGGTCGGGCGGCGCCTGCGCGGCACCTCCTCGGGCGACGGCATCGAACCGAAACGCCCCACGCTGCAACCGGTCTAACGGCCCGCCCCGGTGCGTACGGCGGGGCCCGCCCCGGTGCGCACGGCGGGGCCCGCCCCGGTGCGTACGGCGGCGAGGCCGAGCAGGTGCCCGAGGGTGTCGTGCTCGGCCTCCGGCGGCAGCGCGTCGACCGGCCACCAGCGCAGGTCGGTCGATTCCGCGCTGCGGACGGGCACGGCCCCGGGCGGCGCGACGACGAGGAACCGCAGGTCCAGGTGCCGGGTCGGGCGGCCCAGCGAGCAGGTGATCGGATGGGTGTGCGCCGAGAGCAGTTCCGGATCGATGACCAGGTTCTCGATGCCGGACTCCTCGGTCGCCTCCCGCAGCGCCGCCCCGACGACCGTCTCGTCGGATTCCTCGCAGTGCCCGCCGAGCTGGATCCACCGCCCCACCCGGGGATGCAGGGTGAGCAGCACGTGCCGGCGGTCGGCGTCGAGCACGAGCGACGACGCCGTGACGTGTCCGGGCACGTGCCTGCGGAGGCACCCCTCGGGCGCGGCGTCGAGGAACGCGAGCATGGTGTGCCGCAGCGACTCCGCGTCCACCGAGTCGGTCCGCCAGGTCTGCAGCCGGTCGACGGCCGAGGCGTGCAGCGTGGACGCGGTCACCTCAAAGCTCCAGCAGCAGGTCGCCGGCCGCGGGGGCGACGCGCGGTGTCGCCGGCTCGAGGGGGTGCCCGACCGCGATCGCGCCGAGCGGCGACCAGTCCCCGGGCAGGCCGAGTTCACGCCGCACGACGTCCGGGGCGAAGATCGTCGACCCGATCCAGCAGCTGCCGAGCCCGCGCACGGCGAGCGAGACCAGCAACCCCTGCACGGCAGCGCCGGCGGCGACGGTGAACATCGTGGCCTCGGCGGCGGTGCGGCGGGCGTCGGGGTAGCTGTGTGCGCCGTCGGGAACCCAGAACGGGATCACCATTTCGGGGGCGCCGTAGAGGATGGCGCCGCGGCCGACCCGGCGGTCGATCGCCGCCGGGTCGAGCCCGTCGCCGGCGAGGTCGGCGGCCCAGCGTTCGCGCATGCGGTCGAGCAGCCGCCGGCGGACCTGCTCGGTGCGGACCCAGACGAACCGCACCGGGTGGGTGTGGTGCGGCGCCGGAGCGGTGAGCGCCTCGGCGACCGCGTCCCGCAGATCCTCGGGATCGACCGGTTCCGAGGAGAATTCGCGCACCGACCGGCGCAACAGCAGCGCCTCACGGCGGCCCTGCTCGAGTGCCTCGGCGGTGCCGAGCCAGAACAGGTCGTCCTCCCCGCCGCGGATCAGTTCCTGTGCGGTGGAACCGTTGTCGGGCAGGTCGAGACCGCGGACCACCGCGACCGGTACCCCGCCCAGCTTGCCCTTGACGAGGTCGCCCGCGGCGGCGATCTCGTCGGCGACGGCGACGGAGGTGACGAACAGCTCGTTGCCCTGTGCGTCCCGGGATCCGGCATATTCGTGCAGGACCGGGATCCCGGCCGCACCGATCGCGGCGTCGGTCTGGCCGACGCGCCAGGCCCGACCCATCGTGTCGGTGACGACCACCGCGACCGTCACGCCGAGCAGGGTCCCCAGGCGCTCCCGCAGCGCCGCGGCGCTCGCGTCCGGGTCCTCGGGCAGCAGGGCGAGCTCGGACGCGGCGACGTTGGAGCCGTCGATCCCGGAGGCTGCCTGCACGATCCCGAGCCGGTTCTCGGTGATGAGGGTGCGGCCCTTGCGGGCGAGCACGCGTACGGCCTCCTGGTCGACGAGGCGGCGCCGGAGCGTGTCGCGGGCCTCGGGATCGGTGGGGGCGTCGACGATGCGGCCCTCGACCTTGGAGAAGACCTTGCTGGTGACGACGAGGACGTCCCCGTCGGCGAGCCAGGGTGCGGCGGTGGCCACTGCGGCGGCGAGGTCGTCGCCGGGCCGGAACTCGGGCAGGCCCGGCACCGGGAGGATCTCGATCGGCCGCCCGGGGGAGTGGTCGCGCACTCCGGCGGCGGTCCCGGTGGCCGTGTCGGTGGGCATGCTCACGGGGTCACTCCTGCCAGTTCTAATGCGGCGCGAGCCATCTCGGCTGTCGCGTCCGGATCGGTCATGAGCAGCGGCACGCTGCGCACCTCGACGCCGGGCACATCGGCGGTGTCGGTGGAGTGGATCAGCCACCCGTCGAGCAGGCCGGCGCCGCTGCGGGCGCCGTAGTGCCGCCCCACGCCCTGGGCGGTCGACTCGACGCCGATCACGTCGAGGCAGGCATCGGCCATGCCGCGCAACGGCTTTCCGTCGATCACCGGCGAGAGGCCGACGATCTTCGCGGACGTGGTGCGCAGAGCGCCGCGCAGGCCGGGGATCGCGAGGAGCGCGCCGATGCTCACCACCGGGTTCGACGGGGCGAGGATCACCACGTCCGCCGATTCGATCGCCGCGAGCACTCCGGGAGCGGGGACGGCCTTCTCGGCGCCGATGTGCGCGAAGCTGTGCGTGGGGACCTGCGCGCGGTGCCGGACCCACCATTCCTCGAAGTGCACGGCGCGCTGCTCGCCGTCGGCCGGATCGGTGATGACCACGTGGGTCTCGCTGCGGTCGTCGGAGACCGGGAGCAGGGTGACGCCGGGCTTCCACCGGTCGCACAGGGCCTCGGTCACGGCCGAGAGCGGGTATCCGGCGCTCAGCAACTGGGTGCGCAGCAGGTGGGTCGCGATGTCGCGGTCGCCGAGACCGAACCAGTCGGGTGTGGCGCCGTAGGCCGCCAGTTCCTCCTTCGCGTGCCAGGTCTCGTCGGCCCGGCCCCATCCGCGTTCGGTGTCGATCCCGCCGCCGAGGGTGTACATGCACGTGTCCAGGTCGGGGCAGATCCGCAGCCCGTGCATCCAGACGTCGTCGCCGATGTTGACGATCGCGGTGACCCGGTGTGCGGCGTCGGGGTCGAGGTCGCGGCCGGGTTCGATGCCGAGGAGCCGGCGCACGCCGGTGAGAAAACGCGCACCTCCGACGCCGCCGACCAATACAGTCACGTTCACAGGGCAAGCCTAGGCGGTGCGCCGGGTGGGCTGCCGGGGTGCCTGCGCGCCCGGGCGGCGGGTGCGCACCGGCACGGTGGAGAACCCCGGATGGTAAGGCAGCGGCGCCGCTCGGCTTGACCGCGACACGCCCCACGTGTCTAATCACATAAGTGTCATTTCCAGTGAACCGGGGCCGAGATCGGTTGTGGTGAACTGCATTCGAACGCATGTTCGACCGGGGATGGCGCGGAGTGGGCCGGTTTCGACGAGAGTTGCAGCGCTGCAGGTGAGGAGGCGAACGATGGCCGACGAGCGCGAATGGTTCGAGAGCTCTCGGATCGACACTGCAGGCATCGACACTGCAGGCGAGGACGTTCGGGACGACATCGACGGCATCGGGGGGGACGCGCCCGCGCGACCCGTGCTCAGCCTGATCGATGGTTTCGGCGACCCGTCCGACGGTGGCGACGACCAGTGGCAGGAACGCGCGCTGTGCGCGCAGACGGATCCCGAGGCGTTCTTCCCCGAGAAGGGCGGATCGACCCGGGAGGCGAAGCGGATCTGCTTGGGCTGCGAGGTCCGGGACGAGTGTCTCGAATACGCGCTGGCCAACGACGAGCGCTTCGGCATCTGGGGCGGTCTGTCGGAGCGGGAGCGCCGGCGCCTCAAGCGCGGCATCGTCTGAGGACGTCAGTCCTCGTCGAAGCCGCCGAGCTCGGGGTCGATGACCTCGGGTTCCACGCCGAGGTAGGTGGCGACCTGGTGCACGAGCACGTCGTGGACCAGATCGGTGAGATCCTCGGGATCCTTCGCCCGCAGTTCGAGCGGGCGGCGGAAGAGCACGATCCGGGCCCGCGTCGCGGCGCCGCGGCGGTCGATCCCCGCGGGCACGAGTCGCGACAGCGGCACCGGACCGTCCGCGACCACCTCCGACGGCCAGTTCACCGAGTCGGGGTCGAGGGCGCGGATCTTGGGCACCTCGTCGACGGCGATATCGAGCTTGGTCAGCCGGTCGTGCCACTGCGCGTCGATCGGGGCGAACGCCCCCAGCACGAGCAGGTCGAACTTCTCCGCCCGTGAGCGCCACGCCGGCAACTCGTGCGGGAACAACGGCCCGCGCACGCCGCGGCCGCGTCGCGCGACCGAGCGGGACGTCACGGGGCGGGAACGGCGCGATCGGTGCATGCTCTGGACAGTACGACACGAAAATCCGTACCGGGTTCTCCGGTGTGTCCGGATAGTCCCCGGGCGGACGGCGCGCTACTCTCCGACTGTGAGATCACTGCGTCGATGCTGCCGGCCTGGGTGCAAGAACCCTGCTGTTGCGACGCTGACCTACGTGTACTCGGACTCCACCGCGGTCGTCGGTCCGCTGGCGACGGTCGCCGAGCCGCACTCGTGGGATCTGTGCGAATCGCACGGCTCGCGGATCACCGCGCCGAAGGGGTGGGAGCTGGTCCGGTACGAGGGTGCCTTCACCACCGGCACTCCGGACGAGGACGACCTGACCGCCCTGGCCGAAGCGGTGCGTGAGGCCGGTCTCGGCGAGCGTGCCCGAACCGACTCCGACGACACCGATTCCGGTGTCCCCACGGCGCTGGCCGCGCCGCCCACGGCCCGCACCGGCCGCCGTGGCCACCTGCGCGTGTTGCCCGATCCCACGTCCTGATCGTCGCCCACTAGGCTGACCGTGCCCCGCCGCGGAGGCGGCGGTGCCAGTCGACGATCAGGAGCAGCAACAGTGGCGAGATCTGCCGAGTCCGTGTCCGCCGTGGTCAAGGCATACGACGTGCGTGGCGTGGTGGGAGAACAGCTCGATGCGGGGTTCGTCCGTGATGTCGGAGCCTCCTTCGCTCGCCTGATGCGCGACGGCGGCGCCACCCGCATCGTGATCGGCCACGACATGCGCGAATCGTCCCCGCAGCTGTCGCAGGCCTTCGCCGCCGGCGTCACCGCCCAGGGACTCGACGTCGTGCACATCGGACTCGCCTCCACCGACCAGCTGTACTTCGCCTCCGGCATCCTCGAGGCCCCCGGCGCCATGTTCACCGCGAGCCACAACCCGGCGCGCTACAACGGCATCAAGCTGTGCCGGGCCGGGGCGAAGCCGGTCGGGCAGGAGACCGGCCTCGCCACCATCGCCGCCGAACTCGTCGCCGGCGTCCCGGACTTCGACGGCGCCCCCGGCACCGTCTCCGAACGGGACGTGCTCGCCGACTACGCCGCGTTCGTCCGCTCGCGGGTGGAACTGTCGGCGATGCGTCCGCTGAAGGTCGCCGTCGACGCCGGCAACGGCATGGGCGGGCACACGGTGCCGGCGGTGTTCGGCGCGCTCCCGATCGACCTCGTGCCGCTGTACTTCGAACTCGACGGCACCTTCCCCAACCACGAGGCCAACCCGCTCGATCCCGCCAACCTGGTGGACCTGCAGAAGCTCGTGCGCGAATCCGGTGCCGACCTCGGACTCGCCTTCGACGGCGACGCCGACCGCTGCTTCGTCGTCGACGAGCGCGGCGAGCCGGTCACTCCGTCGGCGGTCACCGCGCTGGTGGCCGCGCGGGAACTCGCCAAGGAACCCGGGTCGACGATCATCCACAACCTCATCACCTCGCGCGCCGTGCCGGAACTGGTCGCCGAACTCGGCGGCAAGCCCGTCCGCACCCGCGTCGGGCACTCGTTCATCAAGCAGCAGATGGCCGAGACCGGGGCCGTGTTCGGGGGGGAGCACTCCGCGCACTACTACTTCCGCGACTTCTGGGGCGCGGACTCGGGCATGCTCGCCGCGCTGCACGTGCTCGCCGCGCTCGCCGGGCAGGACCGGCCGCTGTCCGAGCTGATGGCCGGCTACGACCGGTACGCGGCGTCCGGGGAGATCAACTCCACCGTCGCCGACGCCGCGGAGCGCACCGCCGCCGTGCTCGAGGCATTCGGCGATCGTGCCGAATCGGTCGACCGGCTCGACGGCGTCACCGTCGACCTCGCCGACGGCGCCTGGTTCAACCTGCGCGCCTCCAACACCGAGCCGCTGCTGCGGCTCAACGTCGAGGCCCGCACCGCCGAACAGGTCGACGCGCTGGTGAGGGAAATCCTGGCAATCGTGCGCGCGTGACGGAAGTATCCGTGGCGGGGATAATCGAGTTCCCGGGGCCCGGCGCCGGGACGGTTCGAGTCGGAAGGATGGTGGCGCAGCCATGACGGCTCCCTCTTCGTTCCTCGACTTGGACGACACGGACGCCCTGATCGACGCGGACGTCGACGGGATCCTGCGGTTCGCCGCGCTCGGTGGGGCCCAGATCCGGGCCACCGCCGCGGCCGTCGACGAGCAGATCCTCGACCGCCTGCACGGCCTGCACCCCCGCAGCGTGGTGCTCGTGTGCGGCGACGCGCGCGCCGCGCGCGCGGGCGAGCTGGTCGTCGCGATGCTTGCGGCCCGCTCGGCTGTGCCGCTGGTCACGGCCCCCGTCACGCCGCCGTGGGTCGGCCCGCTCGACGTCGTCGTCGTCGCGGGCGACGACGCGGGCGACCCGCAGCTCGCCGAGTCGGTCGCCGCGGCCCTGCGGCGCGGGGCCGAGGTGGTCGTCGACGCCCCGGACGAGGGGCCGATCCGGGCGGCGACCGCCGGCCGTGCGACGCTGCTGCCCCCGCGGATCCGGGTGCCGGTGGCGTACTCACTCCTGCGGCACCTCGCCGTGTTCCTCGCGGTGGTGGTCGCGATGGAGGCCACCCGCACGGCGGGCGCGGTTCCCCCGCTGGCCGACCTCGCCGATTCGGCGGACGCGGAGGCCGGTCGCGACCAGCCGGGCAGCGAGGTGTTCCACAACCCGGCGAAGGCGCTCGCGGCCCGCATCCAGTCGCGTCGGGTAGCGCTGGCCGGCGACTCCGCGGTGACGGCCGCGCTGGCCCGGCACGCCGGGGAGTCCCTGTTGCAGGTGGCCGGGGTGATCGCGTCGGCGTCGGCGTTGTCGGACGTCCTCGCGGCCCGGGACCGGCTCATCGCGAGGCCGTCGGCGAGCGGGGAACCCTACGATCCGTTCTTCCACGACGAACAGCTCGACGGGCCGGTGCCCGCACCCCCGGCGCGGGTGTTCGTGCTGAGCGTGGAGGAGGATCGGCGGCAGGCGGAGCGGCGCGCGGCAGCGCTGCCGGACATGGAGTTGGTATCGGTGGTGGGGGAGTTCGAGGCGAAGGCGGTGCCGCCGGTGCCGGAGCAGGTGGCGGTGCTGGCCGTGCGATTCGAGATGGCCGCGGCCTATCTGCGGTTGGTCGGTGGTTGCTAGTGCTCCGACTCGAAGGTGCGCTGCGTTCGTATGCCTGGGGTTCGCGCACCGCGATCGCGGCGCTGTGCGGCCGTACCGTGCCGTCCGCACATCCGGAGGCGGAACTGTGGCTCGGTGCGCATCCCGCGGACCCGGCGCGCGTGGTGAGCGCCAACGGCGACAGCCCGGGCGGGAGCGCATCGCTGCTCGACGTGCTCGAGGCCGATCCGGGCGGGCATCTGGGGCCGGCGACACTGAGCCGGTTCGGACCCCGGCTGCCGTTCCTGCTCAAGTTGCTCGCCGCCGAGGAGCCACTGTCGTTGCAGGCCCATCCGAGCGCCGAACAGGCCGCCGAGGGCTTCGCCCGGGAGGAGGCCGCGGGCCTGCCCCTCGAGTCGCCGGTGCGGAACTACCGCGATGCGAGCCACAAGCCCGAACTCGTCGTCGCGCTCACCCGCTTCGAGGCGCTCGCCGGTTTCCGGGATCCGCACCGCACCGTCGAGCTGCTCGGCGCCCTCGAGGTTCCCGAGCTCGACCCGTACATCGGGTTGCTCGCCGGGCAGCCCGACTCGGACGGCCTGCGGGCGCTGTTCACCATCTGGATCACCCTGCCGCAGTCGGTGCTGTCGGCGTTGCTGCCGCGGGTGCTCGACGGCTGCGTGACGTACCTGGCGACGCACAACGGCAACGGCACGGCCTCGTTCGCCGAGGAGGTGCGGACCGTGCTGCAGCTGGCCGAGTTCTACCCGGGCGACGCGGGGGTGCTCGCTGCGGTACTGCTCAACCGGATCACGCTCGAGCCGGGACAGGGCCTGTTCCTCGCCGCCGGGAACCTGCACGCGTACCTGCACGGCATGGCCGTGGAGATCATGGCCAACTCGGACAACGTGCTGCGCGGCGGCCTCACGCCGAAACACGTCGACGTGCCGGAGTTGCTGCGGGTGCTCGATTTCCGTCCCGTGGACGTGCCGATCCTCGAACCGGAGCCGTCCGGGCCGGGCGAGGTGCGCTACCGGACTCCGGCCCCGGAGTTCGCGCTGTCACGCGTCGATGTCGCCGCCGGCTCCGGTGCCGCACCGGACGCCGTCACCCTGCCGCCGTGCGGCCCGCAGATCCTGTTGTGCACCGCCGGGGTGGCCGGGGTGGAATGCGGTGGGCGGAGCCTGCAGCTGTCGGCCGGCCAGGCGGTGTGGCTGTCGGCCTCCGACCCGGCCGTCACGGTGCGGGCGGCCGGCGAGCCGGCGCAACTGTTCCGCGCGCGGTTGGCGGACACCGGCGCTCCCGTCGACTAGCAGAAACACGCTCGTTTCCGATCGATGAGGGGGTGCTGTTCTCCCTCGGCTCGTTGTCCGCGATCGACGACCCGATGCCCGGGTCGGGGCCGCCGTCCCCGCCGTTCGGCTGATCCACCTCGAGCCCGACCTGTTCCGTACCCCCCGTGGCTTAGGCGTGGGAGGGCGCCACTCCGGGTACTTCCGCTCCGGAGAAAGGGGAGTGCCCGATGACCGAGACCGGCGGCGTATCCCGCAGCGGACTGTTCCGGACCAAGTCGGTGGAGCGATCCATCCTCGACACCGACGAACCGGATTCCCGTCTGCGCAAGGACCTCACAGCGTGGGACCTGATCGTGTTCGGCGTGGCCGTCGTCATCGGCGCCGGCATCTTCACCCTCACGGCCCGGACGGCCGGGAACGTCGCCGGCCCGTCCGTGTCCCTCGCGTTCGTGCTCGCGGCTGTGGCCTGCGCGCTCGCGGCGCTGTGCTACGCCGAGTTCGCGTCGACCGTGCCCGTCGCCGGGAGCGCCTACACCTTCTCCTTCGCGACGTTCGGCGAGTTCGTCGCATGGATCATCGGCTGGGACCTCATCCTCGAGTTCGCTCTCGCCGCCGCCGTGGTCGGCAAGGGCTGGTCGCTGTATCTCGGCGAGGTGCTCGGCGGCCTGTCGCCGGTGGCTTCTCTCGGGCCCGTGAAGGTGGACTGGGGTGCGATCCTGATCGTCGTGGTGATCGGCGTCCTCATAGCCACGGGCACGAAGCTCTCCTCGCGCGTGTCGCTGGTGATCACCTCGATCAAGATCGCCGTCGTCCTGTTCGTTGTCGCGCTCGGCGTCTTCTACATCGACACCGACAACTACACCCCGTACGTCCCGCCGTCGGAATCTGCCTCGACCGGTGAGGGCCTGCGGCAGTCGCTGTTCTCGTTCCTCACCGGGGCCGGGGGCAGCACGTTCGGGTGGTACGGCCTGCTCGCCGCGGCGAGCCTGGTGTTCTTCGCATTCATCGGGTTCGACGTGGTCGCCACCACCGCGGAGGAGACGCGGCATCCCCAGCGGGCCGTGCCCATCGGGATCCTGGGCTCCCTCGCGATCGTCACCGTGCTGTATGTGGCGGTGAGCCTCGTCCTCACCGGGATGGTGAACTACAAGGAACTGGCCGGAGACGAGTCGACGCTCGCGACGGCGTTCGCGCTGAACGGGATGGACTGGGCCAAGAACCTCATCTCGGTCGGTGCCCTCGCCGGCCTGACCACCGTCGTGATGGTCCTGATGCTGGGTCAGACCCGGGTGCTGTTCGCGATGGCACGCGACGGCCTCGTCCCGCGACGGTTGTCGCACACCGGCCGGCACGGTACCCCGGTGCGGACGACCGTGCTGGTGACGGTCGTGGTTGCCGTCCTCGCCGGCCTCATTCCGCTCGGCACCCTCGAGGAGATGGTCAACATCGGGACGCTCTTCGCGTTCGTCCTGGTCTCGATCGGGGTGATCGTGCTGCGCCGGACCCGTCCGGATCTCGAGCGCGGATTCCGGGTGCCCGCGGTGCCGCTCGTGCCGATTCTCGCGGTACTCGCGTGCGTGTGGCTGATGGCCAACCTGTCGGTGGAGACGTGGTTGCGGTTCGTGGTGTGGATGGTGATCGGCGTGGTCGTCTACTTCACCTACAGTCGCCGGCACTCGGTACTGGCGGAAACGGCGGCGCCGCGCCGCTAGCTCCCTTCGTGTTGACGGGACCCGCCCCGCGTGAAAACGTCGCGGCATGTCGATCGTGCACGAATCGTCCCCCGCCGGGGAGCCCCCGCGAGCCGGGGAACCCGAGGACCGGCAACGCGTACCGTTCCACGAGGCCAGCCGGATGCTGCTGCGCAACTCGGTGCTCGATGCCATGCGGGACCTGCTCACCGCCCGCGACTGGTCCGCCGTCACCATGACGGACGTCGCCCGGGGCGCCGGTGTGAGCCGGCAGACGCTCTACAACGAGTTCGCCTCGCGGCAGGGCCTGGCCCAGGCGTATGCCCTGCGCCTGGTCGATCAGTTCGTCGACGCCGTCGACGACGCGATCTACAGCCATGTGGGTCAGGCGCGCGACGCCCTCGTCGAGGGATTCACGTCGTTCTTCGTCGAGAGCAGCGCCGACCCGCTGATCCAGTCGCTGCTGCGCGGCGAGGCCAAGCCCGACCTGTTGCGGTTGATCACCACCGATTCGGCGCCGCTCATCGAGCGGGCCTCCGCCCGGCTGTCGGAAACCTTCCAGCGCAGCTGGGTCCAGGCGTCCGCGTCGGATGCGGGCATCCTCGGCCGCGCGATCGTGCGCATCGCGATGAGCTACATCTCCATGCCGCCCGAGTCCGACCGGGACGTCGCCGCGGACCTGGCGGAGCTGCTCGGGCCGTTCATCGATCGCTCCGCCCGGCACGACTGAGCAGCGAGTTGTATAGCCTGTTGGCAGAACCGACTGACAACAGGAGAGGCATTCTCACGTGTCCGACACCAAGCTCGTGGCCGACCAGCTGAATGGGATCGACTTCAAGGTCGCCGATCTGTCCCTCGCCGAATTCGGCCGCAAGGAGATCCGGCTGGCCGAGCACGAGATGCCCGGCCTGATGGCGCTGCGCCGCGAGTACGCGGAGGTGCTGCCGCTGAAGGGCGCGCGGATCTCCGGCTCGCTGCACATGACCGTCCAGACGGCCGTGCTGATCGAGACGCTCGTCGCGCTCGGCGCCGAGGTGCGCTGGGCCTCGTGCAACATCTTCTCGACCCAGGACCATGCCGCCGCTGCGGTCGTCGTCGGCCCGCACGGCACCGTGGAGGCCCCGCGCGGTGTGCCGGTGTTCGCGTGGAAGGGCGAGACCCTCGAGGAGTACTGGTGGGCTGCCGAGCAGATGCTCACCTGGCCCGCCGCCGCCGACGGGACACCGCGGCCGGCCAACATGATCCTCGACGACGGCGGTGACGCCACCATGCTGGTGCTCAAGGGCGCGCAGTTCGAGAAGGCGGGTGTGGTGCCGCCGGTGGACGAGGAGCACGACTCCGCCGAGTACCGGGTGTTCCTGGCGCTGCTGCGCGAGTCCCTCGCGCAGGACGCGAAGAAGTGGACGGCGATCGCCGAGTCGGTGCGCGGCGTCACCGAGGAGACCACCACCGGTGTGCTGCGGCTGTACCAGCTCTCGGCCGGCGGCGACCTGGCGTTCCCCGCGATCAACGTCAACGACTCGGTCACCAAGAGCAAGTTCGACAACAAGTACGGCACCCGGCACTCGCTGCTCGACGGCATCAACCGCGGTACCGACGTGCTCATCGGCGGCAAGGCCGCCCTGGTGTGCGGCTACGGGGACGTCGGCAAGGGCTGCGCGGAGGCGCTGCGCGGGCAGGGTGCGCGCGTGTCCGTCACCGAGATCGACCCGATCAACGCGCTGCAGGCGCTGATGGACGGCTTCGATGTCGTCACGGTCGAGGGCTTCATCGAGCAGGCCGACATCGTGATCACCGCGACCGGCAACAAGGACATCATCACCTTCGACCACATGCGCCGCATGAAGCACCAGGCGATCCTGGGCAACATCGGCCACTTCGACAACGAGATCGACATGGCCGGCCTCGAGCGGGCGGCGGACGTCACCCGCATCAACATCAAGCCGCAGGTCGACGAGTTCCGTTTCGCCGACGGGCATTCCATCCTCGTGCTGTCCGAGGGCCGGCTGCTCAACCTCGGCAACGCCACGGGCCATCCGTCGTTCGTGATGAGCAACTCGTTCGCCAACCAGGTGATCGCCCAGATCGAGCTGTGGACCAAGCCGGACGAGTACGACAACGAGGTCTACCGCCTGCCCAAGCACCTGGACGAGAAGGTCGCCCGCATCCACGTCGAGGCCCTCGGCGGCGAGCTCACCAAGCTGTCCAAGGACCAGGCCGAGTACATCGGGGTCGACGTGGAGGGCCCGTACAAGCCCGAGCACTACCGGTACTGAGCACGGTAGCGAGGATCGCAGGACACCGCCGATGGGCGCGTTGATCGTCGTGGAGGGGCTCGACGGGGCCGGCAAGCGGACACTGTCCGCGGGCCTCGTCGAGGCTTGGCGCGCTGCGGGATTCGTCGTCGCGACGCTCGCGTTTCCGCGCTACGGCGTGTCGGTGCACGCCGACCTCGGTGCCGAGGCCCTGCGGGGCCGGCACGGTGACGCGGCCTCGAGCATCGAGGCGATGGCCCTGCTGTGGGCCCTCGATCGGCGCGACGCCGCCGACGAGTTGCGGAAGCTCCTGGCGGACAACGACATCGTGCTGCTCGACCGGTATGTCGCGTCCAACGCCGCCTACACCGCCGCGCGGCACCACGAGGACGGCTCGGGGCCGTCGGTGGAATGGGTCCGCGAGCTCGAGTTCGATCGGTTCGCGCTGCCCGTACCGGATCTGCAGCTGCTGCTGCGGGTGCCCGTGGAACTGGCTGCGCAGCGGGCCCGCAGTCGCGCCGCTGCCGACACGGCCCGCGATCGGGACGCGTACGAACGGGACTCGGGTCTGCAGGCCCGGACCGGGCAGGTGTACGACGACCTCGCACGCCGACAGTGGATGTCGCCGTGGCGGGTTGCCGGACCCGACGCCGATCCGCGACAACTCGCCGCCGAGATCTCAAATCAGCTTCACCACGGTCGAGGAGTGACACGATAGAAGCCATGAAGCCGAGGATTCTGGTTGTCGACGACGACACCGCGCTCGCCGAGATGCTCACGATCGTCCTGCGGGGCGAGGGATTCGAGCCGTACGTGGTGGGTGACGGTTCGCAGGCGCTGAACGCGGTCCGGGAGATCCGGCCCGACCTCGTCCTGCTCGACCTCATGCTCCCGGGCATGAACGGCATCGACGTGTGCCGGGTGCTGCGGGCCGACTCGGGCGTGCCCATCGTGATGCTCACCGCCAAGTCGGACACCGTGGACGTGGTGCTCGGGCTCGAATCCGGCGCCGACGACTACATCGTCAAGCCGTTCAAGCCCAAGGAACTCGTGGCCCGGGTCCGGGCGCGGCTGCGTCGCACCGAGCAGGAACCGGCCGAGGTGCTCTCCATCGGCGACATCGCCATCGACGTTCCCGCCCACAAGGTCAGCCGCGGGGACGAACTGATCTCTCTCACGCCGCTCGAGTTCGATCTGCTGGTGGCGCTCGCGCGCAAGCCGCGGCAGGTGTTCACCCGTGAGGTGCTGCTCGAGCAGGTCTGGGGCTACCGGCACGCGGCCGACACCCGCTTGGTGAACGTCCATGTGCAGCGGTTGCGCGCGAAGGTCGAGAAGGATCCCGAGAATCCCGAGGTGGTGCTGACGGTGCGTGGCGTCGGCTACAAGGCCGGACCGCCGTGATCGGTGGGTACCGACTGCGGCGGCGGATCACGAGGAGGACCCTGCCGCTGCTGAGGTGGTCACGTGCGGTGAGCAACCGGCTCGCCCACACGTGGCGGCGATCGTTGCAGCTCCGGGTCGTGGTCTCGACCCTGTCGCTGTCGCTGATCGTGATGCTCGTCCTCGGTGTCGTGCTCACCAGCCAGATCACCGAGCGGCTGCTCGAGGTGAAGATCAACGCCGCCACCGAGGAGGTCGAGCGCTCCCGCGCACTCGTCGAGGGCCAGCTCGCCGGCGCCGACGACTCCGGTTCGCTGCAAGTACGGCTCGACGGGGCCGCCGCGGCATTGACCAACCGCGGCAGCGACGCCGGCCAGGACACCGGCGTCGCGGGCACCTTCGACCCGGTGCTGATCGTGCCGGGCGACGGACCGCGCGCCCCGACGTCGAGCGGTCCTGCCGACCAGATCCCCGAGAACCTGCGCGCCTTCGTGCAGAAGGGCCAGATCTCCTACCAGTTCGCGACCGTGTCGGATCCGGACGGTTACTCCGGCCCGGCCCTGATCGTGGGCACCCCGACGGCGTCGGACATCTCCACCCTCGAGCTGTACCTGGTGTTCCCGCTGGCGGGCGAGGAGAACACGCTGTCGCTGGTGCGGGGCACGCTGCTCGTCGGCGCCGGCGTGCTGCTCGTGCTGCTCGCCGCGATCTCGATGATCGTCGCGCGCCAGGTCGTGCTGCCGATCCGCTCGGCGTCGCGCATCGCGGTCCGGTTCGCCGACGGCCGCCTCAAGGAACGCATGCCGGTGCGCGGTGAGGACGACATGGCGCGCCTGGCCATGTCCTTCAACGAGATGGCCGAAAGCCTGTCGCGGCAGATCACGCAGCTCGAGGAGTTCGGCAACCTGCAGAAGCGGTTCACCTCGGACGTCAGTCACGAGCTGCGGACCCCGCTGACGACGGTGCGGATGGCCGCCGACCTGATCCACGACGGCAGCGACGAACTCGACCCGTCCCTGAAGCGGGCCTCGGAGCTGCTCGTCACCGAGCTCGACCGGTTCGAGAGCCTGCTGGGCGATCTGCTCGAGATCAGCCGTCACGACGCCGGCGTCGCCGAGCTCGCGGCCGAGCAGCTCGACCTGCGGATGTGCGCCCGTGCCGCGGTCTCCACCGTCCGGCACCTCGCCCGCGAGAGCGGGACCGAGCTGATCGTCGACCTGCCCGGCGAACCCGTCACCGCCGAGGTGGATCCGCGCCGCGTCGAGCGCATCCTGCGGAACCTGCTCGCCAACGCCATCGACCACGGGGAGGGAAAACCCATCCTGTTGCGCCTGCGCGCCGACGACAACGCCGCCGCCTTCATCGTCCGGGACCAGGGCGTCGGCCTGCGTCCGGGCGAGGAGAAACTCGTCTTCAACCGGTTCTGGCGCTCGGACCCGTCGCGGGTCCGGCGGTCCGGCGGAACCGGTCTCGGCCTGGCGATCAGCGTCGAGGACGCCAACCTCCACAACGGCAAGCTCGAGGCGTGGGGCGAGCCCGGCCAGGGGTCCTGCTTCCGGCTGACCCTCCCGCGGGAACGGGGACGCAAGGTCGGCCGCAGTCCGCTGCCGCTCGTTCCCAGCACGGTCCGTGCGGTCCAGGGCCGCCCGCTGCCGGGAGCGGCCGCGCCGGCCGAGGCGGAGTCGGCGGATGCCGGGACCGGCGACGACGCCGGGACGGCCGCGGATTCGGCGCACGTGCCGGTCCCGCCCGAAGGAGCCGCCACATGAGGGGCACGAAGACGATCCTCACGGCGATGCTCGGCCTGACCGTCGCCGTGTCGGGGTGTGCCAGCCTGCCGGACTCGTCGTCGCCGCAGGCGGTCGGCACCATCGCCCGTGAGCCCACCACCACCTCGGTCCCCCCGCCGGCACCGGGCCGGGAACCGGACCTGCTCCTGCGCGACTTCCTGCGCGCCAGCACCGACCCGGCGAACCGCCACCTCGCGGCCCGGCAGTTCCTCACCGCCGACATGTCGGCCGGGTGGGACGACGCCGCCAGCGCGACGATCGTGGACAAGGTCGACGTGCTGCCGGAGTCGCGCAGCGCCGAGCGCGCGACGTACGTCATCCGCGCCAACCGGGTCGGGCACCTGGAGGAGGGCGGAGTCTACCGCGCCGACGAGGGACCGTTCGAAACCAGGATCACGCTCGTGCTCACGGGCGGCGAGTGGCGCATCGACGAGATGGGACCGGGCGTCGTCATGGACCGCCCGCAGTTCCTCAACGGCTACCAGCGACGCTCGCTGTACTTCGTCGACCCGTCCGGGCGCACGGTCGTGCCCGACCCCCGCTGGATCGCCGCGACCCAGGACCAGACCGCGGCACAGCTGATCGACCTGCTCATCGAGGGCCCGAAGGCGGCCCTGGCACCGGCCGTGCGCACGGAACTCGGCTCCGGGGTGTCCGTGCGGGGGCCGATCACCAAGGCCGACGGCCGCACGACCCAGGTCGGTGTCGGTCTCGGGGGCGTCCGGATCGACTTCCTGGGGTTGAAGCCCCTGGGCAAGGAGAGCCGCGAGATGCTGGCGGCACAGGTGATCTGGACCCTCGCCAACGCCGAGATCACCGGGCCCTACGTGCTGCTCGCGGACGGTCAGCCGCTGGACGAGCGGTTCCCGAACGGCTGGACCACCGCGGACGTGGCGTCGATGAACCCGCTGGCCACCTCGAGCGCCACCATCGGCCTCCACGCCCTGCGGGGCGGCGGGCTGGTCAGTGTCGCCGAGACCGGGGTGACTCCGGTGCCCGGGGCCTTCGGCGCCGCGACGACCCTGCGCTCGGTCGCGCTGTCGCACGACGGCGAGCTCGCGGCCGCCGTCGCCGACACCGGGCGTCCCGCCCCCGAAGCCACCGCCGAGCTGCTGATCGGCCCCTACCGCGACGGGACGGCGGCACGTGCCCTGCAGGGCGAATCGATCACGCGGCCGACGTGGGCGCTCGACGACAACTCCGTGTGGGCCGTGGTCAACGGCACGAACGTGGTGCGCGTGGTGCGCGAGCCGGGCACCGGCCGGGTCACCGTCCTCCCCGTCGACGCCGGCTCCGTGCGGGCCGTGGGCAACGTGATCAGCGATCTGCGGCTTTCCCGCGACGGCGTGCGCGCGGCGATGATCGTGGACGGCCGCGTGTACGTCGCGGTGGTCGTGCAGAAGTCGAACGGCGAGTTCTCGCTCACGACGCCGCGGGAGATCGCCATCGGCCTCGGCAGCCCGGCGTTGTCGCTGGACTGGAGCACCCCGGACACCGTGGTGGTGGCACGGTCCGCCTCCGACGTGCCCGTCGTGCAGGTCGCGGTGGACGGCTCCCGCATGGACGCCCTGCCGAGCCGGAACCTCACCCCGCCCGTGGTCGCCGTCGAGGCGTCGACGACCTCGGAGTTCGTGGCCGACTCGCGGGCGGTGTTCCAGCTGAACAACGCCGATCCGGCCGGCGACCGGTACTGGCGCGAGGTACCCGGCCTGACCGGGCTGCAGGCGGTCCCCGTCCTGCCGGGCTGACGGTCCGGCGCGGGATGTCGGGGCCGGCGGCCACACTGGCGCGGTGCTGACCTCGCTGCTGGATCTGGTGCTGCCCGTCGAGTGCGGCGGTTGCGGACTCGCCGGCGTCGGCTGGTGCCGGCGCTGTGCCCGGGAACTGGCGGACGTGCCTGCACGGGTCCGGCCCCGGGTCGATCCCGGCGTGCCGGTGTGGGCGCTGGGGCCGTACCGCGGCGCCCGCCGTCGCGCGGTGATCGCGGCCAAGGAACACGGCCGGCGCGATCTGGCCGGCCCGCTCGGCCTCGCGCTGGCGACCGCCGTGTCGCGGTTGCGGCGCTGGGGCGAGCTGCCCGCCGGACCCGTCGTCGTGGTGCCCGCCCCGACGAGGGCGCGGGCGGCGCGGTCACGCGGCGGCGACCCGGTGACGCGCGCGGCGCGCGTGGCCGCCGGCCACGACCGGCGGCTCGAGGTCTGCGGCCTCCTCGGCACCGGGCGCGGCGTCCGGGATTCGGTGGGGCTGTCGGCCGCCCAGCGGCAGCGCAACCTGGCCGGCCGGGTGCGGATCCGGACGGCGGCGGGTCCGCCGCCCGGGGCGGCGGTGCTGCTCGTCGACGACGTCGTCACCACCGGCGCCACCGCGGCGGAGTCGGTGCGGGTCCTGCGGGCCGCGGGCCATCGCCCGTGCGGGGTGCTGGTGATCGCCGCCGCGTAGCGAGCCGGAGGGCCCTGCGCCGCGGGACGTGGGTCCGCGAGAAAGGGGACATCGGTCCTGCCACGAGGTGACCACGGCGTGAAATTCGACGGAACGGTGGCACTCCCCGCCGTTCCGTACTACCGTCGCCCTCAGACCCGAAAACACAGGTAGCGGGCGCAAAACGCCCCTGACCGTCGTGTCGGGCGGAGCGCGTTTCGCGCTCGTCGATCATGCCGGCGCGCGAGCTGCGCCGGCCGTACTCGGGAGGTACGAGTGACGATCCCTTCGAAGTCCAAGGTTCCCGCTGCAGAGGCCGAAGCCGGTACTGCGGAGTCCAACGGTCCCCGCGCCGACATCGTCGTCAAGGGGCGCAACGTCGAGGTCCCGGATCACTTCCGGGTCTACGTGTCCGAGAAGCTCGCTCGGCTCGAACGTTTCGACCCGACGATCTTCCTGTTCGATGTGGAGTTGCAGCACGAGCGCAATCGCCGGCAGCTGAAGAGTTGTCAGAGAGTCGAGATCACCGCTCGGGCCAAGGGACCGGTGGTGCGCGCGGAGGCGTCCGCGGACAGTTTCTACGCCGCCTTCGAGTCCGTGACGGACAAGCTGGAGTCGCGGTTGCGTCGCACGAAGGACCGCCGCAAGGTGCACCACGGGGAGAAGACCCCCGTCTCGGTCGCCGAGGCCACCGCGCAACTCGCCAAGGACGACTCCCTCGGCATCTCACCGGAGATCTCGCTGGAACAGCACGAGCCCGAGCCCACAGGTCCGGGCCGGATCGTGCGCACGAAGGAGCACACGGCCGAGCCGATGACCGTCGACGACGCGCTGTACGAGATGGAGCTGGTGGGGCACGACTTCTACCTGTTCCACGACAAGGAGACCGACAGTCCCTCGGTCGTCTACCGCCGGCACGCGTTCGACTACGGATTGATCCGGCTGGTGTGACGACCGCACCGCGGAGCGGCGGCGCCTCGCGCGCCACCCTGCCGAGCGGTCGCCCGTCGTCACCTCGCTGAAAGACCGCCTACCATGGAATCCGGCCGGGGTCGATACAGGCCTCGGCCGGATTTTCGTTGCCCGTGCTGTACCCGAGATTGAGGACGAACACGCCCGTGCTGTCGCTGTCGAAGCTGCTCCGAGTCGGTGAAGGTCGCATGGTCAAGCGGCTCAAGCACATCGCCGACCACGTCGATTCCCTCTCACCCGAGTTCGAGACGCTCACCGACGAGCAGTTGCGGGCCAAGACGGACGAGTTCCGCCGGCGTTACCAGGACGGCGAGACCCTCGACGAGCTGCTGCCCGAGGCGTTCGCGACGGCCCGCGAGGCGTCGTGGCGGGTGCTGGGCCAGAAGCACTACCCGGTTCAGATCATGGGCGGCGCGGCGCTGCACTTCGGCAACATCGCCGAGATGAAGACCGGTGAGGGCAAGACCCTGACCTGTGTGCTGCCCGCCTACCTCAACGCCATCGCCGACGAGGGCGTGCACGTGGTGACGGTCAACGACTACCTCGCCAAGCGCGACTCCGAGTGGATGGGCCGGGTGCACCGGTCCCTCGGGCTCGAGACCGCGGTGATCCTGTCCGGCCTCCCGCCCGCCGAGCGGCGCGCCGCGTACGCCGCGGACATCACCTACGGCACCAACAACGAGTTCGGCTTCGACTATCTGCGCGACAACATGACGCACTCGCTCGACGATCTCGTGCAGCGCGGCCACAACTTCGCGATCGTCGACGAGGTCGACTCGATCCTCATCGACGAGGCCCGCACGCCGCTGATCATCTCGGGCCCGGCCGACGCGTCGAGCAAGTGGTACGCCGAGTTCGCGCGGATCGCGCCGCTGCTGAAGAAGGACGTCCACTACGAGGTGGACATCAAGAAGCGCACCATCGGCGTGCACGAGGCGGGGGTGGAGCTCGTCGAGGACCAGCTCGGCATCGACAACCTGTACGAGGCGGCGAACTCGCCGCTGGTGAGCTACCTCAACAACGCCATCAAGGCCAAGGAGCTGTACCAGCGCGACAAGGACTACATCGTCCGCAACGGCGAGGTGATCATCGTCGACGAGTTCACCGGCCGCATCCTCGTCGGACGGCGCTACAACGAGGGCATGCACCAGGCCATCGAGGCCAAGGAAGGCGTCGAGATCAAGGCGGAGAACCAGACGCTCGCCACGATCACGCTGCAGAACTACTTCCGCCTCTACGACAAGCTCTCCGGCATGACGGGCACCGCCGAGACCGAGGCCGCGGAGCTGCACCAGATCTACGAGCTCGGCGTGATCCCGATCCCGACGAACAAGCCGATGGTCCGCGCGGACCAGGGCGACCTGATCTACAAGACGGAGGAGGCGAAGTTCGCGGCCGTCGTCGACGACGTCGCCGAGCGCCACGCCAAGGGCCAGCCGGTCCTGATCGGCACCACCAGCGTCGAACGCTCCGAATACCTGTCCAAGCAGTTCACCAAGCGCGGCATCCCGCACAACGTGCTCAACGCCAAGTTCCACGAGCAGGAGGCGACGATCATCGCCGAGGCCGGCCGGTCCGGCGCGGTGACCGTCGCCACCAACATGGCCGGTCGCGGTACCGACATCGTGCTCGGGGGCAACCCGGACATCCTGGCCGACGTGGAGCTGCGCAAGCGGGGTCTCGACCCGGTCCACACGCCCGAGGAGTACGAGGCGGCCTGGGACGAGGTGATCGAGCGGATCAACGCCGAGGTCAAGGCCGACGCCGACAAGGTCCGGGCGGCGGGCGGCCTGTACGTCCTCGGCACCGAGCGGCACGAGTCCCGCCGTATCGACAACCAGCTGCGCGGCCGTTCCGGCCGGCAGGGCGATCCGGGTGAGTCGCGCTTCTACCTCTCGCTCGGCGACGAGCTGATGCGCCGCTTCAACGGCGCGGCGCTCGAGTCGATCATGACCCGCCTGAACCTGCCCGACGACGTGCCGATCGAGGCGAAGATGGTCTCGAAGGCCATCAAGAGCGCGCAGACGCAGGTCGAGCAGCAGAACTTCGAGATCCGCAAGAACGTCCTGAAGTACGACGAGGTGATGAACCAGCAGCGCACCGTCATCTACGACGAGCGCCGCCGCATCCTCCGCGGGGAGGACCTCGAGGGCCAGGTCGAGCACATGATCGCGGATGTGGTCACCGCGTACGTCGACGGCGCCACCGCCGAGGGCTACGTCGAGGACTGGGACCTCGAGCAGCTGTGGACGGCGCTGAAGACCCTCTACCCGGTGGGCATCGACCACAAGGAACTCACCGTCTCCACGAACGGCGAGCCCGCGGACCTCAGCCGCGAGGAACTGCGCGAGGCCCTGCTGGAGGACGCGCGCGCCGCGTACGCCCGTCGCGAGGCGGAGATCGACGCCGTCGCCGGCGAGGGCGGCATGCGCGAGCTCGAGCGCCGCGTCCTGCTGTCGGTGCTCGACCGCAAGTGGCGCGAGCACCTCTACGAGATGGACTACCTCAAGGAGGGCATCGGCCTGCGGGCGATGGCGCAGCGCGACCCGCTCGTCGAGTACCAGCGGGAGGGCTACGACATGTTCATCGGCATGCTCGAGGGCCTGAAGGAGGAGTCCGTCGGATTCCTGTTCAACCTGCAGGTCGAGGCGGCGCAGCCGCAGCCGGCCCCGGGCGTCAGCGTCACCGCCGCGTCCGCGGCCGTCACGGCGCAGGCCGCCCCCACCCTGGCGAAGCCCGCTCCCGCCCCGGCACCTCCTGCTCCCGCGCCCGCTCCGGCCGCGCTGCGCGCGAAGGGGCTCGACGAGGACGAGGAGCGCAACCTCACCTACACCGGGCCGGCCGAGGACGGCAGTGCCCAGGTGCGGCGCAGCCCCGCGACATCGTCGCCGGCCGCGTCCGCGCCCGGGACGACGGGCACCCGCCGGCAGCGCCGGGAGGCGGCACGCAAGCAGACCAAGGCGCAGCGCCGCCGCTGACGACCCGGTCCGGGCCGGAGCGCCGGCCCGGCCGCGTCGTCCGGTCAGCCCAGCCACACGGTGGTGATCAGCCAGCCGTGTGGCGTCCGGCGTGTCGTGGGATGGCGCGAGACCCGGCCGGCCAGCGCGAACACGCGGTGGCCGCGGCCGTAGGAGCCGAACAACTCGGCGGTGTCGGCGTCGACCGCGCGCAGCCGGGTCCGCAGGAGCACCGCGGTCCCCGTGTCGCCCGACTTCGCCACGGCGGCGACGGTCGCGTGCAGCGACGAATGCAGCACCGCGGCGAGTTGGGTCTCCGGGCGGCGCCGGTCGGCCACCTCGAGGATCAACCGGGCCGCGAGGTCGGCGAACCGTCGCGCCGCCGGATCCACCTCCGGCAGCGGCCGGCCGGCCGGCGGCGCCGAGGCGCGCACCGAGCGGCCGTCGTGCGGGGTGAGGCGGCGCCGCGCGTGCCGGCGATGCGGTCCGGCCGGGCAACAGCGCTGCACCGGCGGCTCGAACGGAACGATGCGCCGGACGTAGTGGGCGTCGCCGTGCGGAGATGTCATCGGTTCTCCCGGATCCAGGGGGGCGACGTCGGCGCGGAACGGCCGACGCCCGGTGTGCGGACCCCGGGAGAGGACGGAGTCGCCGGTCATGGTGCCACATCCGCGCCGAGGAGGCGCGAGCATGGCGGGTCCGGTGTCGCCGCGTCGTTCGGGCTGTTGCATCGCCGAACCGGTGCTCGCGAACTAGGGTGAGGCGATGCGTGGACTGGTGCTCGATTTCGGTGGGGTGCTCGCGGGCCCCGGCACGGACGCGGCCGCGCTCGGTGGGGTGCTCGCCGAGGTGCGCCGGCGCGGCGTGCGCACCGCGATCCTCAGCAACGATCCGGGTGGTCCCGCGGCCGGCCCGCTGCGCGATCTCGGGCGCGGCCGGCTGGTGGACGAGGTGGTGCTGTCCGGAGACGTGGGCACCGCCAAACCGGACCCGCGCAGCTACCTGCTGGTGGCCCGGCGTCTCGGGCTCGAACCGTCGGCGTGCGTGTTCGTCGACGACCTGCGGGTGAACGTGGACGGCGCGGTCGCGGCGGGGATGGTCGGCGTGCATCATGCCGATGCCGCCGAGGTGGTGGCGGAATTGACGGTGCTGTTCGGCCTCGGCGAGTCGTCGCGGGCCGGGGCGCCGCGGGACGAGGGGGATGTCGGGCGATGACCAACCGGATGTCGGCTCAGGACGCGTCGTTCTACTTTCTGGAGACGAGCAATACGCCGATGCACATCGGCTCGCTCGCCATCCTGGAGCAGCCGCGCGGTGGGCTCGACTACGAGGACGTGCTGCGGCTGGTGGAGCGACGTCTCGCGGCGGTGCCGCGGTACCGGCAGAAGGCCCGCGAGGTCGCGCTCGGCCTGGCGCGGCCCGTGTGGGTCGACGACCGCGACTTCGACATCACCTACCACGTGCGGCGCTCGGCATTGCCGCGGCCCGGCTCCGAAGCGCAGCTGCACGACCTGTTGGCCCGGCTGATCTCCCGTCCTCTCGACCGTTCGCGCCCGCTGTGGGAGATGTATCTCGTCGAGGGCCTGGCCGGCGACCGGTGCGCCCTGTTCACCAAGACCCACTCGGCCCTGGTGGACGGCGAGGAGGCACTCGAGATCGGGCAGGTGCTCTTCGAGCCCACCGAGACTCCCCGGGTGGATCCGGAGGAGCTGTGGATGCCGGAACCGGAGCCGAGCGACTCGGCGCTGGTGTTCGGCGCGCTCGCGGAGCTGGTGGCCCGCCCCGGCGAGGCCGTGTCGGGGTTGCGGGCGGCCGTCGGCGATCTGGCCGCCACCGCCGGCGAGGCGCTGGATGTGGTGGGCCGGTTGGCGCGCACCGCCGCCCAGTCCGCGCCCGGCAGCCCGCTGAATGCCTCGATCTCGCGCAACCGCCGGTTCGCGGTGGTCAAGGCCGATCTCGAGCTGTACCGGAAGATCCGGGCCCGCTACGGCTGCACCATCAACGACGTCGTGCTGGCGGTGATCGCGGGGGCGCTGCGGTACTGGCTGCTCTCACGCGGGGAGCCGCTGACGGAGGCGACGGTGGTGCGGGCGATGGTGCCGATGTCGGTGTACACGCAGGACCCGGATGCGCCCGACGAGGGTGGGGACGTGTCCGCGGCGGGGCCGCGCGGGGAGGTCTCGACCTTCCTGGTGGACCTTCCGGTCGGTGAACCGAACGCGGTCGTCCGCCTGTCCCACATCTCGCACGCCGGGGAGGCCTACTCGCGGCAGGGCCGGCGGGTGCCGGCGCGGTCGATGATGCGGCTGTCCGGGTTCGCGCCCGCGACCATGCACGCGGTCGGGGCGCGTGTCGCGAGTGGTTTCTCCCAGCGCATGTTCAACCTGATGATCACGAACGCACCGGGTCCGCAGCATCCCCTCTACCTCGCCGGGGCGCGGGTGCTCGAGATGTACCCGATCTCGCCCCTGCTGAAGAACCAGGCACTGAGCGTCGCGTTGACGTCGTACGACGGCAACGTCTACTACGGTCTGAATGCGGACCGCGACGCCATGCCCGATGTGGAGGTGCTGACGTCGCTGCTGCACGAGTCGCTCGAGGAGTTGTTGGATGCCAGTAGGTGAGTTGTGACACGGGTGTACGTGCCGGCCACGATCGAGACGTTGAAGCGGTTGGTCGCCGACGGCGAGTTCGAGGCGGTGAGCCGCACCGCGTTCGCGGTCACCCCCGCGTTGCGCGAGGCGTACACCTCCGGCGACGACGAGGAACTCGCCGAGGTCGCGATGGCCGAGGCGGCCCGCGCCTCGTTGCGGTTGCTCGCCGGCCGGGCCGACGACGACCCGGCTCCCGAGTTCGGCCTGCGCCGGGTGGTCGTGGCCGCGGACGTCGACGGGGTGACTTTGCGCCCGGATCTCGACGATGCGGTGGTCCGGCTGCCCGGACCGGTGCCGCTGTCCGCGGTCGCGTCGGTGCACGTGGACCTCGCCGCCGCGGAGCCGGACATCGCCCGTGCCCTCCCGGTCGTGGACGCGGCCGACCTCGGCGACGAGGAGGCGGAGTTCGTGCTGGGCGACGCCGAGGACCACGAACTCGCCTGGTACGCCGCCCAGGAACTGCAGTTCCTGCTCGAGTTGCTCTGAGCTGCTCCCGGCCCCGAGTGTGACGGCTGTCTCGCCGCAACCTACGCCTCCGTAGGGAGCTGGTAACCTACGGAGGCGTAGCCCCTGGACGAGGAGAAGTGATCGGATGGGTCTGAAGGACTGGATCGAGCGGCCGGCGGCGCATGTCGCGACGAGGGACCGATCCGTGTCGAATCTCCTGCGCGGCGCGGCCGCGCGGTTGACGACACCGCTCCTGCCCGACGACTACCTGCACCTCGCCAACCCGCTGTGGTCGGCGCGTGAGCTGCGCGGCCGCATCGTCGAGGTCCGCCGCGAGACCGCCGACTCCGCGACGCTCGTCATCAAGCCCGGCTGGGGCTTCGACTTCGGGTACGCGCCGGGCCAGTACATCGGCATCGGGCTGCACGTCGACGGCCGCTGGCACTGGCGTTCGTACTCGCTGACCTCGTCGCCCACCTGGGACCGCAAGCTCATCTCGATCACCGTCAAGGCCATGACCGACGGTTTCCTGTCGAGTCACCTCGTGAGCGGCGTGCCCGCGGGCACGATCGTGCGGCTCGCCGCGCCCAAGGGCGAGTTCGTCCTGTCCGACCCCCCGCCGCCGAAGATCCTCTTCCTCACCGCGGGCAGCGGCATCACCCCGATCATGTCGATGCTGCGCACCCTCGACCGCCGGTCGCTGCAGGCGCATGCCGAGCTGCCCGACGTCGTGCACGTGCACTCGGCGCCCACCGCCCCCGAGGTGATGTTCGCCGACGAGATCGCCCGCTTCGGTGCGGACCACGAGCAGTACCGCCCATACGTGCGGCTGACGCGGGAGCAGGGCAAGTTCACCCTCGCCGAGCTGGACACGGTGTGCCCGGACTGGCGGGAGCGCCAGGTGTGGGCGTGTGGCCCGCAGGCGATGCTCGACGACATGGAGCGGTTCTGGGATGCCGCGGGCCTGCCGGAGCGGCTCCATCTGGAACGCTTCGCCGTCACCCGGGCGGATACCTCCGGCGCCGGCGGCACGGTGACCTTCGCCAAGTCGGGCAAGACCGTCACCGTCGACGGTGCGACGACCCTGCTCGAGGCGGGTGAGAGCGCCGGCGCCCTGATGCCGTTCGGCTGCCGGATGGGAATCTGTCAGACTTGTGTGGTGCCCCTGGAGAAGGGGCACGTCGTCGATCTCCGGTCCGGCAAGGAACACGCCGAGGGGGAGCGGGTTCAGACCTGCATCTCCGCGGCTGCCGGAGACTGCACGCTCGGCGCCTGACGCACTACCGACCCGGACCAGGGGGAAGGACCCCGGTGGCAATCACCGACATCACCGAGTTCGCGCACCTCACCGACGCGGACATCGAGGAACTCGGCCGCGAGTTCGACGCGATCCGTCGCGACATCGAGGACACCCGGGGGCTGCGCGACGCCCGCTACATCCGCAACACGATCCGGCTGCAACGCGTGCTCGAGATCGGCGGCCGGGCGGCGCTGTTCGGCAGCCGCCGGCGTCCGCTGTGGCTGCTCGGCACGGGCTTGCTCTCCCTGTCGAAGATCATCGAGAACATGGAGCTCGGGCACAACGTGATGCACGGGCAGTGGGACTGGATGAACGACCCGGAGATCCACTCGACGTCGTGGGAGTGGGACCAGACGGGTCCGTCGCAGCACTGGAAGCGCGCCCACAACTACGCGCACCACACCTATACGAACATCGTCGGCATGGACGACGATGTGGGATTCGGCATCCTGCGGATGACGCGCGACGAGAAGTGGCGGCCGATCAACCTGCTGCAGCCCGTGGCCAACCTGATCTTGGCGGCCACCTTCGAGTGGGGCATCGCCCTGCACGACCTCGGAGCCGAGAAGAAGGCGTGCGGTGTGCCGCCGGGGCAGCGGAACTCCCAGCCCACCAAGGACTTTGCCCGGAAGATCGCGCGGCAGCTGGGCAAGGACCTGGTGCTGTTCCCGGCCATGACGGGCCGGGCGTGGCGCAGCACGATCACCGCGAACCTCACGGCCAACCTGGTGCGGAACCTGTGGGCGTACGTGGTGATCTTCTGCGGTCACTTCCCCGACGGCGCCGAGAAGTTCACCGTGGCGCAGTACGAGAACGAGACGCAGGGCCAGTGGTACCTGCGGCAGCTGCTCGGTAGCGCCAACATCGATGCCGGTCCGGTGATGGCCTTCATGACCGGCAACCTGAGCTACCAGATCGAGCACCACCTGTTCCCGGACCTGCCCAGCAACCGCTACCCGGAGATCGCGGAGCGGGTGCGCACGCTGTGTGCGAAGTACGACCTGCCGTACACGAGCGGTCCGCTCGGCAAGCAGTACCTGCTGGCGCTGCGCACGATCCACAAGCTGGCGTTGCCGGACGCGTGGTTGCGGGCGACGTCGGACGACGCCCCGGAGACCTCCTCCGAGCGCAAGTTCCGGCGTCCCGATCTGCCGCGGGTGCGGTCGGTGGGGGAGCGTCGCGAGGGGCTGGCGACCGCACTGCAGACATTGCGCGCCGCCAAACGCTCCGCCCGGCGGAAGTGATCTGCCGCACAAGCTACATCTCCGTAACCTACGGACTCGTAACCTACGGTACGGTAGGCGCATGGCCATTTCGGACATCAAGGAGTACGCGCACCTCACGGAGGCGGACGTCGAGGCCCTCGGCCGAGAACTCGACGCCATCCGGCGAGACATCGAGGACTCCCGCGGCGAACGCGACGCCCGCTACATCCGCAACACGATCCGGCTGCAGCGCGGCCTGGAACTCGGCGGGCGCGCGGCGCTGTTCGGCAGCCGCCGGCGTCCGCTGTGGCTGCTCGGTGCGGGCCTGCTCGGCGTCTCGAAGATCATCGAGAACATGGAGCTCGGGCACAATGTGATGCACGGGCAGTGGGACTGGATGAACGATCCCGAGGTCCACTCCGCCAGCTGGGAGTGGGACAACGCCGACCCGTCCGCGCACTGGAAGCAGACCCACAACTACCTGCACCACAAGTACACCAACATCCTCGGCATGGACGACGACGTGGGATACGGCCTGCTGCGGGTCACGCGGGACCAGCGCTGGTCGCCGTTCAACTACGGCAACATCGTCTACAACGCGCTGCTCGCCCTGCTGTTCCAGTACGGCGTCGCGGTCCAGCATCTCGAGCTCGGCAAGGTGGCCAAGGGCCGCGACGACCGCGCCGAGACCAAGCGCAAGCTGCGCGAGGTCGGGGACAAGATCGGTCGCCAGATCGTCAAGGACTACGTGGTCTACCCGGCGCTGACGGGCAAGGCCTGGAAGTCCACGCTGACCGCGAACATGACGGCGAACGTCATCCGGAACCTGTGGACCAACGCGGTCATCTTCTGCGGGCACTTCCCCGACGGCGCCGAGAAGTTCACCAAGGCCGACGTCGACAACGAGTCGCAGGCGCAGTGGTACCTGCGGCAGATGCTCGGCAGCGCCAACATCTCCGGTGGTCCGTTGATGGATTTCATGACGGGCAACCTGAGCTACCAGATCGAGCACCACCTGTTCCCGGACCTGCCGTCCAACCGGTACGCCGAGATCGCGGTGAAGGTCCGGCAGCTGTGCGACAAGTACGACCTGCCGTACACCACCGGCCCGCTCGCGGTGCAGTACTTCAAGTCGTGGCGCACCATCGCCAAGCTGTCGCTGCCGAACAAGTACCTCGCCGACACCCCGGACGCCGCACCCGAAACCGCGTCCGAACGCGGCTTCGGCGGCACCGCCGTGGTGGACCCCGCGACCGGCCGGCGACGCGGTCTGGCGACCGCGATCCGCGAGAACCGCCGGGTCCGCGGCGTGCGCCGCCTCCTGGGCATGCGCTGATCCCGAGCCCGCATCGAGCGCCCGGCGTCCCCGTGACGCCGGGCGCTCGGCGTCACGGGCCGTATCACCGGCTCTCGGTCACCAGGTCTCGTTCGCGGCGATCGCGGTCAACAGAGCCCGCACCGCCATCGCGCGGCGCCGGGACTTGCCCTCGAGTTCGTCGAGCGCGCACTCGGGATCCGCAGGCGGGCCCAGGTGGGTGCAGCCGCGGGGGCAGGCCTCCACCGCCTCGGCAAGATCCGAGAAGGCGGCGATCACGTTGTCGGCGCCGATGTGCGCGAGTCCGAACGACCTGATACCGGGCGTGTCGATCACCCAACCACCGCCCGGCAGCGGCAACGCCACCGACTGCGTGGAGGTGTGCCGGCCCTTCCCGACGCCCGAGACCGCCCCGATGGCCCGGTCGGCATCCGGGACGAGTCTGTTGACCAGGGTCGACTTCCCGACGCCGGAGTGGCCGATCAGGGCCGTCACCTTGCCGGTGAGCATCTCCCGGAGTTCCGTCAGGTCCCGATCCTGTCCGGCCAGCATCACGCGGACGTCCAGGTCGGCGAATTGCGCGGTGAACTCGGCCGGATCGGCGAGATCGCTCTTGGTCAGGCACAGCACCGGGTCGAGACCGCCCGCGTACGCGGCAACCATGGACCGTTCGACCAGCCCGGTCCGCGGCGGCGGATCGGCCAGCGCGACGACGATCAGCAGTTGCTCCGCGTTGGCCACGACGATCCGCTCGAACGGGTCGGTGTCGTCGGCGGTGCGGCGCAGCACCGTGGTGCGCTCCTCTACCCGCACGATCCGCGCCAGGGTGTCGGGCCGTCCCGACAGGTCCCCGACCACGGCGACCCGGTCGCCGACCACGACGGGGGTGCGGCCGAGCTCACGGGCCCGCATCGCCACCACCGGCCGTGCCGGATCGCCGCCCAGCACGCAGCCCCACCGACCGCGGTCGACCGAGACCACCATCGCCTCGGCGGCGTCGAGATGAGCCGGCCGGTCCTTCGTGCGCGGACGCGAGCCCTTGCCCGGACGGATCCGGACATCGGACTCGTCGTAGGTGCGCCGGCTCAGGAGCGTGCTCCCGTCAGCATCCCGGCCCACAGCTCGGGGAAGTTCGGCAGGGTCTTGGCGGTCGTGCCGATGTCCTCGACCTCGACGCCGTCGACCACGAGGCCCACGATCGCGCCCGCCGTGGCCATCCGGTGATCCGCGTACGAATGCCAGCGCCCGCCGTGCAGTGGCGCGGGCACGATGTGCAGGCCGTCGGCGGTCTCGGTCGCGGCGCCGCCGAGCTTGCCGAGCTCCGTGGCCAGGGCGGCCAGGCGGTCCGTCTCGTGCCCGCGCAGGTGCGCGATGCCCCGCAGCGTGGACGGGGTCGTCGCCAGCGCCGCGAGCGCTGCGACGGTGGGGGCGAGCTCACCCACGTCGTGCAGGTCGATGTCGAGGCCGCGCAGGCGCTCCGGGCCGCGCACGGTGAGCGTGCCGCCGGACAGGGCGACGTCGGCGCCCATCTGCTGGAGGATGCCGCGGATCGCGTCGCCGGCCTGGGTGGTGCGCTGCGGCCACCGCGGCACCGACACCGTGCCGCCCGTGACGGCCGCGGCCGCCAGGAACGGGGTCGCATTGGACAGATCCGGCTCGACCACGCGGTCCACCGCGCGGATCGGGCCCGGCGCGACCCGCCAGGTGTCGGGCACGGTGGTGTCCACCGTCACCGCGGACTCGCGCAGCATGTCGACGGTCATGTCGATGTGCGGCATGGACGGCACGGCCGCCCCGGCGTGCCGGACCGTGACGCCCTCGTCGAACGCCGCGGCGGACAGTAGCAGCCCCGAGACGAACTGCGACGAGCCGGACGCGTCGATGGTGACGACACCGCCGCGCAGGCGGCCGCGCCCGTGCACGGTGAAGGGCAGGGTGTCGCCGTCGACGTCGGCGCCGAGCGAGCGCAGGGCCTCGAGGACCGTGCCCATCGGCCGCGTGCGCGCCTGCTCGTCGCCGTCGAAGAAGACGTCGCCGTCGGCCAGTGCCGCGACGGGCGGCACGAATCGCATCACCGTGCCGGCCAGGCCGCAGTCCACCCGGGCGCCGTGCAGCCGGCCGGGGGTGACGTGCAGGGTGGTGCCGTCGTCGCGTTCGTCGATCGTCGCGCCGAGTCCGCGCAGGGCGCCGATCATCAGGTCGGTGTCGCGGCTGCGCAGCGCGCCGGTCACGGTCGACGGGCCGTCCGCGAGGGCGGCGAGGATCAGGGCGCGGTTGGTGATCGACTTGGACCCGGGCAGCGTGACGGAACTGTCGACGGGTGACTCGGCTCGGGGCGCACTCCACGGATTCACCCGTCCATCTTCGCCCATCCGCGCGCGAGGGCCACACCTGCCACACTTCGAAGCCGTGTGCGGCCGGCATGCGGTGACGGCGGATCCGGCGGATGCGCTGGGGGACCGTCCCGTCGTTCGCCGCCGAGATCGACCGGAGCGCAACGCTTTTCAACGCCCGCTCCGAATCGACCGCGCTCGAGCCCGCTTTCGCGCGGCCGGTGCGGCACCGGCGGTGCCTGGTGCCGACGGACGGCTGGTACGAGTGGCAGCACGACCCGTCGTCGGCCGACGGCAGGGCCGGCCCTGCCGGCAAGGCTGGCAGGGCCGGGCGGATCCCGTACTACATGTCCCCGCGGGACGGCTCGCGCCACTGCACGGCCGGGCTGTGGTCGCGGTGGTCCGATCCGAAGTCGAGCCGCGAGGCGGTGGCCTCGATCACGATCCGGCGTGTGTCGGCCGTGGTCGGCAGCGTCCGCAACCACGGTCCCGGACTGCTCGCCCCCGCCCGCCCGCCGCCGAGCAGCTCACCCTGCTCTGACGCCCGGCGCCGAATCAGGCCCCGGTGGTGATCGGCGCCACCACCGCGCCCGCCAGCCGCACCAGGTCCGCCGGCGCGAGTTCGATCTCGAGGCCGCGGCGTCCCGCGCTGCACAGGACCCGATCCCACTGTTGCGCGGAGGCGTCGACGGCGGTGCGCAGCCGGCTGCGCTGGCCCAGCGGTGAAATCCCCCCGAGGACGTAGCCGGTGGCGCGCTCGGCGTCGCTGCGCTCGGCCATGACCGCCTTACCGCCACCGAGGGCGGCCGCCGCCGCCTTGAGCGAGAGGGTCGCCGGGACCGGGATCACGGCCACCGCGAGCTTGCCGTCGGAGAGCTTGATCACCAGGGTCTTGAAGACCTGCGCGGGGACCACCCCGAGCCGCTGCCCGAGCATCTCGACGGCCTCGGAGCCGAAGGAGCCGGCCCGCGGGTCGTGCGGGTACTCGTGGACGCGGTGGGTGACGTTCTCGCGCAGCAGCAGCTTCGTCGCGGGAGTGGAGGTCGAGGCCATGCGCGCCAATGTAGGGAACAAGGGCCGGACCTGTCGTGTTGATTCCGGGTGGCCGCCCCGATCGGGCGCGGCCGGTGACCAAGAGCGAGGGAGTACCGCGTGCCTGTGCTGTGCCCGCCCCGACCGGTAGCCTTCACGGATACGGCAAGTGAAGGGATCGGTGTGGTCGAGGAGTCTGGTGCGGAACTGGCCGAACGGTTCGAGCGGGATGCACTGCCCCTGCTCGATCAGCTCTACGGCGCGGCCCTGCGGATGACCCGCAACCCTGCGGACGCGGAGGATCTGGTTCAGGAGACGTATATCAAGGCGTTCTCCGCCTTCTCCTCGTTCAAGGAGGGCACCAACCTCAAGGCGTGGTTGTACCGCATCCTGACGAACACCTACATCAACTCCTACCGCAAGAAGCAGCGCCAGCCCGCGCAGTACCCGACGGAGGAGATCACCGACTGGCAGCTCGCGGCGACCGCCGAGCACAGCTCCACCGGTCTGCGGTCGGCCGAGGTCGAGGCGCTCGACGCGCTTCCCGACGACGACGTCAAGGCTGCGCTGCAGGAGCTGCCCGAGGAGTTCCGGATGGCGGTGTACTACGCCGACGTCGAGGGCTTCCCGTACAAGGAGATCGCGGAGATCATGGGCACCCCCATCGGCACGGTGATGTCGCGGCTGCACCGCGGCCGCAAGCAGTTGCGCGGCCTGCTGGCCGATGTCGCGCGGGAGCGGGGATTCAACCGGAGCGGAGCCGTCGACGCGGCCGTCGGAGACGGTGCGGACAAGAAGGAGGTCTCGAGGTGAGCGAGTCGGCCGACTTCGATCAGCTCGACTGTTCCGCGGTGATCGCGGACGTCTACCTGCTGCTCGACAGCGAGTGCGACGATCGGTCGCGTGAGCGCCTGCAGCGCCATCTCGACGACTGCGGGTCCTGCCTCGAGGCGTACGGGCTCGAGTCCCAGCTCAAGTCCCTGCTGAGCCGCAAATGCGGCGGCGAGCACGCTCCGGAGGGCCTCCGGGAGCGGCTGCTGATAGAGATCCGGCGGACCGTCGTCGTGACGACCCGCACCGACGTCCGGGATTGAGCCACCAACGAGTGAGGGGGCCGGAAGCAGCTGCTACCGGCCCCCTCACGCGTGTGCGCGCGCCTCAGGCGTTGGGACGCTTGCCGTGGTTGGCGGCGTTGCCCTTGCGGCTGCGCTTCTTGCGGCCTCGCTTACCCATGGTCCGATCTCCTTTCTGGTTCATTACAGTGTTTCACGTGTGGTCCGGTGGCCCTGAAAGCAGGGCCACCGTCTTCTTCGTGGAATGAGGTGCCCGATGGCCGAGGACGTGCGCGCCGAGATGGTCTCCACCGTGTTCGAGGTGGTCGTGCAGGAGGGGGACGTCGTCGCCGAAGGCGACACACTGGTGATCCTGGAGTCCATGAAGATGGAGATCCCGGTGCTCGCCGAGACGTCGGGCACCGTGACATCGCTGGACGTGGTCGTCGGCGACGTCGTCCAGCAGGGCGATCTCATCGCGGTCATCTCCTGAGTCCGCACGTGCCCCCCGTGTCCACCCTCAGTGCCCTCCTCGCCGAGCACACCGACCTGCCGGGCGGTGCGGTCGATCACCTCCAGCGGGTCGTCGGCGAATGGCAGTTGCTCGCGGACCTGTCCTTCGCGGACGTCCTGTTGTGGGTGAGCGCGGAGCCGGGTGGGGTGGTGTGCGTGGCGCAGTGCCGGCCCACCACCGCCTCGACCGTGCTGCCCGAGGACATGGTGGGTTCGGTGGTCTCCGAACGGGAGCACCCACACGTGCTGCGGGCCCTCGAGACCGGAGTGGTCGTCTCCGCGGACTCACGGCCCAGCCACGTCGCGCCCCTGCGCCGTCAGGCCGTGCCGGTCCGCTGGGACGGGCAGGTCATCGCGGTCCTGAGCCGCGACGCGGCGACCGTGGCGCGGCGCACCAAGAGCGCCCTCGAGACCGCCTACCTCGAATGCGCCGACGCCTTGTTCACGATGATCTGCGAAGGCACCTTCCCGAATCCGGAATCCCGATCCGACACCAAGTCCAGTCCGCGGGCCGGGGACGGCTTCATCCGCCTCGACCGGTCCGGCCGGGTGGTGTACGCGAGCCCGAACGCCCTGTCCGCCTACCACCGGATGGGCCTGAACTCCGACCTGCTCGGCCAGAACCTGATCGAGACGACGCGCGCGCTGGTGACCGATCCGTTCGAGAGCGAGGACGTCGAGACCTATCTGCGCGGAGCGGTGCACGGCAAGCTGGGACGGCCCATGGAGATCGAGGCCCGCGGCGCCACCGTGCTGCTGCGCGCGCTGGTGCTCGCGCCCGGCGGCCGGCTCGAGGGCGCTGCGGTGGTCATCCGCGACGTCACCGAGGTCAAGCGGCGCGACCGGGCGTTGCTGAGCAAGGACGCCACCATCCGGGAGATCCACCACCGGGTGAAGAACAACCTGCAGACGGTCGCGGCCCTGCTGCGGCTGCAAGCACGGCGCACCGGCAACACCGAGGCCCGGCAGGCCCTCGCCGAGGCGGTACGCCGGGTGACGTCGATCGCGCTCGTGCACGAAGCGCTGTCGATGTCGGTGGACGAGGAGGTCGATCTCGACGACGTCGTCGACCGGCTGATCCCCATCGTCGTCGACGTCGCGGCCGTGGGCAGCCAGGTCCGGGTGCGCCGGGAGGGCAGCCTCGGGGTCTTCCCCGCCGAGCGGGCGACACCGCTGGTGATGGTGCTCACCGAACTCGTGCAGAACTCCGTGGAACACGCCTTCGACCCGGGTGCCTCCGGCACCGTGACGCTGCGCGCCGAGCGGTCGGCCCGCTGGCTCGACGTGGTGGTCCACGACGAGGGCAAGGGTCTGCCGGAGGGGTTCGACCTCGGCAGCTCGGACCGCCTGGGCCTGCAGATCGTGCGCACGCTCGTCGCCGCGGAACTCGGCGGGACGTTGCGGCTCGAACGGGCTGCGCCGACCGGCACGGACGCGCGGCTGCGGGTTCCGCTGGGCCGGGTGACACTCGGCTGAGACGGTCTCGCCGTGTCCCTGCTGGGACGGTGTCGCCGTGTCCCTGCCGGGACGGTGTCGCCGTGTCCCTGCCGGGACGGTGTTGCCGTGTCCCTGCCGGGACGGGGGAGCGCGGCCTCCGGACGCGGGAAGGCCCGGCACCGAAACGGTGCCGGGCCTTCCCGGAGCTCTGTGGCGTAGGTCGCGTCAGACCGCGGTGCGTGCCCGGGTACGGGCGTTGCGGCGCTTGAGGGCGCGACGCTCGTCCTCGCTCATGCCGCCCCAGACGCCCGCGTCCTGGCCGGACTCGAGGGCCCACGAGAGGCACTCGGCGGTGACGGGGCAGCGGTTGCACACGAGCTTGGCGTCGGCGATCTGCGCGAGGGCCGGACCGCTGTTGCCGACGGGGAAGAACAGCTCGGGATCCTCGTCGCGGCAGATGGCCTTGTGGCGCCAGTCCATGCTTCTACTCTCCTTCGATAGTGCTCGTCGCACCGGCTGATCGTGGTGGCAAGTTCATGTGCGCGTCGGCAAGTGTTTCCGCGCGGTTACTTGTGAATGCTTTCACGAACCAGCGTGAAGTCAATAGAAAACGTCACGACCGTGGGGAAGCTCACGCCGACGGTGTCCCGGGTATTTGGGTTCGAACTTCCTTTGTACACCTCGGGAAACGAAAATGTAACCCGGATCACGTACGGGCGTCGGCGCGCCCGGGACACGGGGCCACGACGTCGAGCACGGCGGGCACCGACACGAACTCCACTTCGGTGCGAAGGCCCAGGTAGTCGCCGTCGACCTGCAGGCCGATCGGCCGGGACGACACCGCCTGCACCCGCGCGACGTCGTCGACGCGCACCAGGCGACGGGAGTTCGGATCGCCGCGCCGCGCGAGCAGCTGGCGGACCACCCGCAGGCTCGCGAACACCGCCGTCGTCGTCATCGCGAAGACTCCGAGCCCGGTCTCGAACGAGGTGCCCGGGTTGGTATGCACCGGGCGCTTGTCGAGGTAGGTCCATGGGCTCGAATTGGAGACGAACGCGTAGTACACGCCCGGGATCGGTGGCCGGCCGGGCAGCGTCAACGTCAGCGCGGGTTCGGCGCCCTTCGACTTGAAGAACTGCGTGATCGAATGCGCGACGTAACGCGCGGTGGTGACCTTCCGCCCGCCCAGCCGGCTCAGGTCGATGGCCTCGCACACCTGCGCGTCGAGCCCGAGTCCCGCATTGAAGACGAACCACCGGCCGTCGCAGTGGCCGAGGCCGATCCGGCGGGTAGTGCGCTGGGCCAGCAGGTCGAGCAACTGCTCGGTCGCCGTCACCGGATCGGCGTCCACGCCCAGCGACCGGGCGAAGACATTGGCCGAGCCGCCGGGGACCACCGCGAGCAGGGGGAGAGTGGGGTCGGCCACCCGTTCCGACGGGGTGCCGAGCAGGCCGTTGACGATCTCGTTGACGGTGCCGTCGCCGCCGTGCGCGACGACGACGTCCATCCCGTCGGCGTGCGCCGAGCGGGCCAGTTCGGCGGCGTGCCCCCGATGGGTGGTGTGGGCGACGGTGAGGGAGACCCGGTCGGCGAGCGCACGGGCCAGCCGGTCGCGACCGGCCGGAGTGGTGGTCGTCGCGTTGGGGTTCACGATCAGCAGTGCGCGCACGGAGCATCAGCCTAAGTGGTCTCGTACGGGTCCACTACGCTGGCCGGGTGTCCACCGAGTCGCCACGCAGCACCGTTCCGTCGACCGTTCGAGCCGCGGGTGGTCTCGTCGTCCTCGAAGGCGTGATCGCCATCGGCTTCGCTGTGGTCTCGGTGGTCCGGGCCCTCACGGGCGGGCACGACCAGACGGTCGGCAACGGCTACGGCCTCGCACTGTGGCTGGGGATCCTGTTCGGCGGCGTGCTCGCGGCCGGGATCGCGCTGCTGCGGGGCAAGCGGTGGGGGCGGGCCGTGGCGATCGTCGCCCAGCTGTTGCTGCTGCCGGTGGCCTGGTCGCTGCTGACGGACTCCCACCAGGTCGTGCTCGGCATCCTGCTCGCCCTGATCGTGGTGCCGGCGCTGGTGCTGCTGTTCAGCCCGCCGACGACGCGCTGGCTGGCGCAGGACTACGCCCCGGACGCCGACGACGTGGCCTGATCTCCGCCGAGCGCGGCGAGTGCCTGCCCGCTGAGGCGGAAGGTGGTCCACTCGTCCTGCGGGACGGCGCCGAGCGAGCGGTAGAACCCGATCGACGGCGTGTTCCAGTCCAGCACCGACCAGCTCAGGCGGCTGTAGCCGCGGTCGACGCATTCGCGGGCCAGTGCCGCGAGCAGAGCGCGGCCGTGGCCGTGGCCCCGGTGCTCGGGCCGGACGTACAGGTCCTCGAGGTAGATGCCGTGCACCCCGTCCCAGGTGGAGAAGTTGCGGAACCACAGCGCCATGCCCACCACCGTTCCCTGTGCGTCCTCTGCGACGTGGGCGAACGCGGCGGCGTCCCTGCCGAACAACGCCGTGTGCAGCTGCTCGGGCACGACGGTGCACTCGGCGCGGGCCTTCTCGTACTCGGCCAGCTCGTAGACGAGGGCGGTGAGGGCGTCGACGTCGGCGGGACGGGCGCGGCGGATCACGATCGGGGGCCTTTCGTGGGGATCGGCGACCCGCCGGACGGCGGAAGTCGCGGTCGATTCTCGCGTTCGGACGACTTTTAGGCGAGGATCGTTCCGTGACAACGGTACTTGCGGTGGCAAATCAGAAGGGTGGCGTCGCGAAGACGACCACCGTCGCGTCTCTGGCGGCCGCCCTGGCCGGGTTGGGGCAGCGGGTGCTCGTCGTCGACCTGGACCCGCAGGGATGCCTGACATTCTCGCTCGGGCACAACCCCGACCGGCTCGAACGCTCGGTGCACGACGTGCTGGTCGGGGCGGCGGAGGCCAAGGAGGTTCTGCTCGACACGGACGAGGGCTTCACGTTGCTGCCCGCGACGATCGACCTCGCCGGGGCCGAGGCGCTGCTGCTGATGCGGCCGGGGCGGGAGTTCACCCTCCGGCGGGCGCTGGCCCCGCTGCTCGACAGTTTCGACGTCGTCGTGATCGACTGCCCGCCGTCGCTGGGCGTGCTCACGCTCAACGGCCTGACCGCCGCGCAGTCCGTGCTCGTGCCCCTGCAGTGCGAGACCCTCGCGCACCGCGGCGTCGGGCAGCTGCTGCGTACCGTCGCCGAGGTCAAGCAGATCACCAACCCCGACCTCGAGCTCCTCGGTGCCCTGCCGACGCTCTACGACGCCCGCACGACGCACAGCCGCGACGTGCTCGCCGACGTCGCCGACCGGTACGACATGCCGGTGCTCGCGCCGCCGATCCCGCGCACCGTGCGCTTCGCGGAGGCGTCGGCGTCGGGGGCGTCGGTGCTCGCCGGCCGGAAGAACAAGGGCGCCGAGGCCTATCGCGAGCTGGCCGAGAACCTGCTCGCCCACTGGCGCGACGGCAAGAAGCTGGTCACCTTCACGTCGTGAGGTGCGCGGTGAGTTCCTCGGGGGCTCATCGCAGCACCACGACCTGCGGCCCGCGCTGCTCGAGCACCGAAGTCCCGGCGACCGCCACGTTCACCACTCCCGCCTCGTCGCGCACGACCGGAATCCGGCCCTGCACCGCCCCGGTGGCAGGCTCGACCACCGCGAGGGCGTCGCGCACCGGCAGCAGCAGGGCCCCGGCCATGGCGGCGCCGGTGCCCGTCGTCCCGGGCAGCGTCCACCGCGGCACCAGGTCGTCGCCGCCGAGGGCGACGGTCTCCGTGCCCGACCACCACGTGAGGAACGAACCCTGCACCGCGGCGGGGAACACCGCGTCCGGCGTCGCCGCGGCCGACAGCGGGTGCCGGGCGGTCAGCGTGCCGGCGGCGTCGTATCCGGCGAGAACGGGCCCGGACGAGGCGGTGGGCGGCAGGTACAGCACCGTGCGCTCACCGCTCACCGCGACGACGCGCGTACCCATGTCGTCCGGCCCCAGTTCCGGCAGCACCGACGAGGCGATCTCCTTCGGCTGGGAGTCTGCCTCCGGGGTCGTCTCGAGCAGCGTCAACCGGTCCGCCTCTTCGCCCGGGCAGCGTTCGACGACCGCCAGCCGGGTGCTGCTGGCCGCGGCCGAGCGCAGCGTGCACCCGTTGCGGGGTTGCGCCCCCGGCACGACGGGCGCGTCCACGCGCCCGTACTCGAGCGTGCGCACGAGATCCGACCGCCACAGTTCGAGGCGGGTGTCGCCCCGCGAGATCACGTGGGTGTCGGCGGCGGTGAGGGTCACTGCGTCGTCGGCGTCGCTGGAACGCTGCGCCCCGCGCATCCCCGAATCGGGGACCAGCTGGGTCACCTGGCTGCATCCCCGCTGGTCGCGGTACACCGCCACGGCGGTGCGCCAGTCCTCCACGACCCCGCACAGCGGCATGTCGCGGCCGTAGCGCCACAGCTCGGCGCCCGAGTCGAGGGCGCGGCCGGTGACCGTGCCGCCGTCGCCGGTGACCACGACACCTCCGACCGCGATCGGACGGGACGTCGCACCGCTGGGGGCCCGCCACGCCTCCGTCAGCGTCGACGGCACCGCCGTCGCGGACGCCGGCGCCTCGGGTGCCGCGTCGGTCGTGACGGACACGGTGCCGCGTGCGTCCGACCGCAGCCAGACGACGCTCGCCGCCGCGACGACCGCGACGGCGAGCAGGAGGGCTGCGATCAGGTCCGCCCGGGTTCTGCGCTCCGGTGCGAGCATCGCGGCCGACTACTGGGCAGCCGAGGCCGTGACCGTGTCGCTCTTCGCCGTCGCGGAGGAACCGCCGCGGCGCCGGCGCCGGCGCCGGCGTGCGGGCGCCGCCGTCCCGTCCCCGGAGTCCTCGGCCTGCTCCGACGCGGCGCTCGTGTTCTCGGGTCCGGTGTTCTCGGCACTTCCGGAGTCGGGCCGGCCACCGCGGGTGCGCCGGCGGACCCGGGTGCGCTTGGGTCGTGCCGCGTCCTCGGCGGCCTCGGCGGCCTCCTCGCGGGCGGGCCGCTCCGCCGGCGCCTTGCGGACCGTGCCGGTCGTGCCTTCGGGGATGCCCAGCTCCTCGAACAGGTGCGGCGAACTCGAGTACGTCTCGACCGGGTCGGACAGGCCGAGGTCGAGGGCCTTGTCGATGAGCTGCCAGCGCGGGATGTCGTCCCAGTCGACCAGGGTGACGGCGATGCCGGTGCGCCCCGCCCGGCCGGTGCGGCCGATGCGGTGGACGTAGGTCTTCTCGTCCTCGGGGCACTGGTAGTTCACGACGTGGGTGACGTCGTCGATGTCGATGCCGCGGGCGGCCACGTCGGTGGCGACGAGCACGTCGATCTTGCCCTTGCGGAACCTGTCGAGGGCCTTCTCCCGGGCGATCTGCCCCAGGTCGCCGTGCACGGCTCCGACGGCGAAGCCGCGCTCGGCAAGCTCGTCGGCGACCTTCTGCGCGGTGCGCTTGGTGCGGGTGAAGATCATCGTGGCGCCCCGGCCCTCGGCCTGCAGCACCCGCGCCACCAGCTCCGCCTTGTCGAGTGCGTGCGCGCGGTAGACGAGCTGGTTGGTGCGCTCGTGCACCGCGGAGGACTCCGGCTCCTCGGCCCGGATGTGCGTCGGGCGCGTGAGGAAGGTGCGGGCGAGCGTGATGATCGGGCCGGGCATCGTCGCCGAGAACAGCATCGTCTGGCGGCGGTCGGGCACCATGCCGAGAATGCGCTCGATGTCCGGGAGGAAGCCGAGGTCGAGCATCTCGTCCGCCTCGTCCATCACCAGGATGCCGATCTTGCCGAGGATCAGGTGACCCTGGTTGGCGAGATCCAGCAGGCGGCCCGGGGTCCCGACAACGACGTCGACGCCCTTCTTCAGCACGTCGACCTGTGTCTCGTACGGGCGCCCGCCGTAGACGGACAGGACCTTCAGCGGTCCGTCGGCGCCGCGGAGGTACTTGGCGGCGTTCTCGAGGTCCTGCGTGACCTGCAGGCACAGCTCGCGCGTCGGCACGATCACCAGGGCGCGGGGCGTTCCGTCGAGGGCGGTGGTGCCGGACGCGGTGGTGGTGAGGCGGTGCAGCAGCGGGACACCGAACCCGAAGGTCTTGCCCATGCCGGTGCGCGCCTGTCCGATCAGGTCGTCGCCGGCGAGGGCGAGGGGGAGCGTCAGCTCCTGGATGGCGAAGGTGCGCTCGATGCCCATCTCGGCGAGAGCGCGGACGATCTCGTCCCGCACGCCCAGCTCGCCGAACGTGGGCGGGGTGTGGGTGGAGTCGAGTTGTGCCGACACCGTGGTTTCGGTGGCGTCGTCTTCGTGGTCGACAGTGATCTTGCTCAGGGGTCTGGCCTTCCTGGTCTCGGCACGCACGCACGAGTGGAGAGGCGACCGGCCTGCGCCTCAGCGAGAGCGACCGGAACGGGCTCTGCGAGGCGCGGCAGCGATCTGCGATCGGGTGCGCGCACATCATCGGTGAAGTCCGCGGGGCCGGTGGTCGGCGCCTCGAGGCGCGGCCTTCCAGGACCATTGTACCGTGAGCCGCGCGGTCACCGGCTGGGTACTACGCTGTGTCGTCATGGGAGCCGAAACGTCGCCGTCCGCCGCAGAGTCTCGTCCACCCGCCGCTCCGGCGCGCGTCCCGGCCGATCATCCCGGCGTCGCCGAGTTGTTCGCGGTGCTCGCCTACGGTGAGATCTCGGCCTTCTACCGCCTCGCCGACGATGCACGGATGTCGCCGAGCCTGCAGGGGCGGGTGGCGTTCGCGAGCATGGCCGCCGCGGAAATGAGCCACTTCGAGACGCTGCACGCCGCGCTCACCGCGCGCGGCGTGGAGATCTACACGGCGATGGAGCCCTACCGGCGCGCCCTCGACGCGTACCACGCGTCCACGAACCCCTCGAACTGGCACGAGTCGCTGGTCAAGGCGTATGTCGGCGACGGCATCGCCGCCGACTTCTACCGCGAGATCGCCGGCACCCTCGCCCCCGAGGTGGCGGAGGTCGTGCGGGAGGTCCTCGCCGAGACCGGGCACTCGGAGTTCGTGGTGCACGAGGTGCGCGAGGCGGTGCGGCGCAGCGCGGCCGACAAGGACCGGCTGATGCTGTGGGGACGGCGGCTGCTCGGCGAGGCCATCACCCAGGCGCAGTACGTGATGGCCCAGCGTGAGGACCTCACCGATCTGGTGATCGCCGCGTCCGGTGATCTCACCGACATTGCCGCGTTGTTCGACCGGATGCAGCTCGAGCACGCCGAGCGGATGGCGGTGCTGGGACTGCACTAGCCTGGGCGGGGACAGCTGTAGAGCCCTGAGAGTTCGGAGGTCGACCGTGGAGGTCAAGATCGGTGTTGCGGACAGTCCCCGCGAGCTCACCGTGATCAGCGAGCAGACGCCCGACGAGGTCGAGTCGCTCGTGGCGCAAGCCCTGGCCGGCGAGAAGGACGGCGTGCTGACACTCGTCGACGAGAAGGGCCGCAAGCTCATCGTGCAGGCGGCGCGGGTCACCTACGTCGAGATCGGCCCCGCCGACATTCGCAAGGTCGGGTTCGCGGCGACCTAGAACGACGGCATCACGACGAAGGGCCGGGGCTGCTGCCCCGGCCCTTCTGTCGTCGCGGGCGCGGCCCCGGCCCTGGGGTCGGCGCCGTCTGGTCGGCGCCTTCCGGTTACCGCCTGCGCAGCTCCGGCTGCAGCGGCACGTGCGAGAGTCCACCCCAGGCGAGAGCGACCGTGGTGTCGACGGCGTCCTCCTTCGGAATCGGCCGGGCGGCCTCGAGCCAGTAGCGGGCGGTGAACTGGCTGGTGCCGACGAGGCCGACCGCCAGGATGCGCGCCCGGTAGGGGTCCAGACCGGAGTCGTGGCTCACCAGGTCGAACACCGCGTCGACGCATGCCTCGGTGGCCTGCTCCACGCGGTGGGCCACCTGCGGCTCGCCCATCAGGTCCGATTCGAACACCAGACGGAAACCCTGCGAGTCGTTGTCGACGAAGTCGAAGAACGCCTGCACCGCGGCGCGGACGCGCTGCCTGTTGTCGGTCGTCGACCGCAGGGCCTGGCGGACTCCGGCGATCAGGCTGTCGACGTAGCTCTGCAGCACAGCGCAGTACAGTTCGAGCTTGCCGGGAAAGTGCTGGTACAGCACCGGCTTGCTGACCCCGGCGCACTCGGCGATCTCGTCCATGCCGGCCGCGTGGTATCCGCGGGTGACGAAGACTTCGCTGGCTGCAGCGAGGAGCTGGACCCGGCGCTCGTCCCGCGGCATCCGGGCGCCGCGTCGAGTGCCGGTGCCGTTGCCCGAGCTGGTGGCGCGGCCGGACGATGTCCGGGCTGCGAGTTCGGTCATGTCGCTCCCAATCCGAAAAATTCGTCGAAGTGATGCCTACCACTACGACGTGCAATCGTCTCTGCACGTTACAGGCCGGGGGGCCTCGAGGTGCCGTGCACCCCTACCCACGAGTATCCCAGCCGAAGGCCCACTGTGCGCGGCGCCACATCGGCGTGGCGGCGGTCGGCGCCCGCGCTCGGCGACCCGGCACGGCCGGCGACGGCCGTATGAGAGTCTGGCAACCGTGACCGACCGAGCAGGAGCCGGCGTGACGGACACACCGCGCCGCCCGGTGCGCAGTCCGCACCGGACACCCGAGGACCGGACGTCCGACCGGCGACGCAGCCGCGCCCCTTCCCACCAGCCTCTGCGAGCTCAGTGGGATCCCGTCTCGGGCGGGGAGAAGGTTCCTCGCCCGCCGCGCCCGGACCGCGGGGTGCGCAGGCAGACCCGGCTCGGCCGGTTCGTCGCGACCTACGGATGGCGGGCCTACGCCATCCCCGTCCTCGCGGTCCTCACGGTGATCGTCCTGGTGGATGCGCTGCGTACCGGTGGCAGCACGCCCGAGGCCACGGCGGCCGGGGACGCGGCGGCCGCATCCGGCGACGTGGTGGGCGTGCCCGCGCCGGTCGCGGACGGCACGTTCCCCGCCGATCTGCCGTCCGGCGCGCTCCCGGACGGCGGGCCGTTCACGGTGGCCGGCGCCGGCACCTGGCGGGTGGTGCCCGGGACCAGCGGTCAGGTCGGCACCGGCCGCGTCTACACCTACACCGTGGAGATCGAGGACGGGGTCGACGCCACCGGCTACGGCGGCGACGCGGCGTTCGCCCGGATGGTCGACGAGACCCTGGCCAACCCGAAGAGCTGGACACAGGACCCGGCGTTCGCGTTCCGTCGCGTCGATCAGGGCGTGCCCGACTTCCGGGTGTCGCTGACGTCCCAGATGACGATCCGGCAGGGCTGCGGGTACGACATCGAGCTGGAGGTGTCGTGCTACAACCCGGGCCTGGGCCGGGTCCTGCTCAACGAGCCGCGGTGGGTGCGTGGCGCCGTCGCATTCCAGGGTGACATCGGCTCCTACCGTCAGTATCAGATCAACCACGAGGTCGGGCACGCCATCGGCTTCGCCGCCCACGAGGGGTGCGGCAGCGACGGGGGCCTCGCGCCGATCATGATGCAGCAGTCCTTCGGCACCGCCAACGACGACATCGCCGGCCTCGATCCCGAGGGCCTCGTCCCCCGCGACGGACTCACCTGCAGGTTCAACCCGTGGCCGTATCCGCGGGCGTGAGGATGGGACAATCGGGTAACCGCCCGATCGAGCCGGCCGAGGAGCTGTCGTGAGCCCATTACCACCTCTGGTGGAACCCGCTGCGGACCTGACGCGCGAGGAGGTGGCCCGCTACAGCCGGCACCTGATCATCCCCGGGGTGGGGGTGGTGGGGCAGCGGCGGCTGAAGAACGCGCGGGTGCTGTGCATCGGCGCCGGCGGCCTGGGTTCGCCGGTGCTGCTCTACCTCGCCGCGGCGGGTGTCGGCACCCTCGGCATCGTCGAGTTCGACGATGTCGAATCGTCCAACCTGCAACGGCAGGTGATCCACGGGATCGCCGACGTGGGCCGCCCCAAGGGGGAGAGCGCCCGCGACACGATCCGCGGGATCAACGACAACGTGGAGGTGCGGCTGCACCCGGTGCGCCTGGACCCCGGCAACGCCGTCGCACTGTTCGAGCAGTACGACCTGATCCTCGACGGCACCGACAACTTCGCCACCCGTTACCTCGTCAACGACGCCGCGGTCCTCGCCGGCAAGCCGTACGTATGGGGGTCGATCTTCCGGTTCGAGGGACAGGTGTCGGTGTTCTGGGAGGCCGCACCGGACGGGCGGGGGCTGAACTACCGGGACCTGTACCCGGAGGCGCCGCCGCCCGGGATGGTCCCGTCCTGCGCCGAGGGCGGCGTGCTCGGGGTGCTCTGCGCGTCCGTCGGGTCGATCATGGCCACCGAGGCGGTCAAGCTGATCACCGGCATCGGCGAGTCGCTGCTCGGACGCCTGATGATCTATGACGCTCTCGCGATGAGCTACCGGACGGTGACGTTGCGCCGCGACCCGGGCCGGGTGCCGGTGACCGAGCTGGTCGACTACGAGTCCTTCTGCGGTGTGGTGCCGGACGACGGCGCAGCCGCCCTCGCCGAGTCCACCATCACCCCGACCGAGCTGCGCCGGCTGCTCGAGTCGGACCGGGAGATCGAGCTGATCGACGTGCGCGAGCCGGTCGAGTGGGACATCGTCCACATCGAGGGGGCGCGGCTGATCCCGAAGGACCGCATCCTCTCCGGCGAGGCGCTGGCGGAGCTGCCGCAGCACAGGCCGATCGTGCTGCACTGCAAGACGGGGATCCGCTCGGCCGAGGCCCTCGCAGTGCTGAAGGAGGCCGGTTTCGCGGACGCCACGCATCTGCAGGGCGGGGTGCTCGCGTGGGCGCAGCAGGTGGACCCTTCGCTGCCCGTGTACTGAGGGGAATACGGGGAAGATAACGATGCGGGAATGGTGTCCCCGGGTAACGGAGTGCCTTCCCCTCAACGGGGCGGCGCCGACTGTACGGTGTGCCCCGTGAGTCCCCTCGAACCCCCGCAGCACGTGCGCTCGACCTTCGGCCTCCGCGACGTCGAACCGGTCCCGCTCGGGGCGGACTGGGACGGTGGCTGGCGGTGCGGCGACGTGGTGCTCTCGCCGGTCGCCGACCATGCCCGCGCAGCGTGGTCGGCGAAGGTGCGCGAGACCCTCGGGGTCGACGGGGTGCGACTGGCGCGGCCCGTCCGCTCCACCGACGGCCGCTACGTCGTCTCCGGTTGGCGCGCCGACACCTACATCGTGGGCACCTCCGAACCGCGGCACGACGAGGTGGTGGCCCTGTCGCTGCGGCTGCACGCGGCCACCGCCCAGCTGGAGCGGCCGCGCTTCCTCATGCAGCCGCCCGTGGCGCCGTGGGAGGACGTCGACGTGTTCGTCGCCGCCGACCGCGCGGCGTGGGAGGCGGTGCCCCTGCGCACCGCCCGCGCCGCCGGCGCCCCGGAAACCGTCACTCCCGACGGACGCAAGAGCATCGACCTGATCAACCAGCTCGCGACGCTGCGCAAGCCGGTCCACCTGCCCGATCAGCTCGTGCACGGTGACCTGTTCGGCACCGTGCTCTTCGCCGGCAGCGCCGCGCCGGGCCTGACCGACATCACCCCCTACTGGCGGCCCGCGTCGTGGGCGGCCGGTGTCGCCGTCGTCGACGCGCTGTCGTGGGGCGGGGCCGACGACGAGCTCATCGGCCGGTGGGAGGACCTGCCGGAATGGCCGCAGATGCTGTTGCGCGCGGTGATGTTCCGGCTCGCCGTGCACGCCCTGCATCCGCGCTCCACGGAGGAGGCGTTCCCGGGGCTGGCACACACCTCGGATCTGGTGCGGCTGCTCCTCTAGCCTTCGCCGCCGCGCAGCTCCCCGAACATCGCGAGCGCGGCGGCGGTGGCGCGGCCGGGCTCTCCCGCGACGACGGCGAGCACCAGCTCGCGGTGCTCGTCGTGGAACCCCGCCCCCGTCTCGTCGACGCGGCGCCGGATCGTCTCCTCGATGACGGGCAGCAGCGAGTCGTAGAACTCGAGGTACACGGCGTTGTGGCTGGCCTCGACGATTGCGCGGTGCAGGGCGACGTCGGCGGCGAGAGCGGCGGCCGAACGCGGGTCGGCCCACGCGCGCATCCGCGCGTCGAACAGTTCGGTCAGGTGCGCGGCGTCCGCGTCGGTGCGGCGCCGGGCGGCGAGCGCTGCGGCGGTGACGTCCAGCGCCTGCCGCAGTTCGAGCACGTCCTGCTCGTGGGCGTCGGCGAAGTAGGTGCCGAGAGCGCTGCCCACCTCCGAGGTGGCGACGACGTAGGTGCCCGAGCCCTGCCGCCGCTCCAGCAGCCCCGAGTGCACGAGCGCCTGCACGGCTTCGCGCACGGTGTTGCGGCCCGTCCCGGTCAGCTCGGCCAGGGCGGGTTCGGGAGGGATGCGGGTGCCCACCGCCCAGGCGCCGGTGCGGATCTGGTCGCGCAACTGCTCGGTGACCTGGGCGATGAGGCTGGTGCGTCGCACGGTGCGCATGGGGATCCTTCCTGCATCCGGAAAACACCTTCGACGATAGACGTCGGGTCATCCTATGATTTCGCTCGTGGCTGTCACCGGTGCCGGATCCTCGTCCCCGTCCCTCCTGCGGGGACGGCTCCTGGTCTTCGTTGCGATCGTGATGTCCGCGCTCACGTTGCGCCTCGCCGTGACCTCGTTCAGCCCGCTCGCCGAGCAGATCCGCGCCGAGCTCGGTTTCGCGCCCGCCGTGGTGGGCGTGTTCGGCATGGTGCCGACCGCGATGTTCGCGGTGTTCGGGCTGCTCACCCCCGTCATCGCGCGCCGGGCCGGGCTCGAGGCCACGGCCCTCGTCGCGATGCTGGCCGCCGGATTCGGCATGGCAGCGCGCGCGCTGACCCACGAGACGTGGACACTGCTCGCGTTCTCCGCGCTCGCGCTCGCCGGGATGGGGGTCGGCAACGTGGTGATCCCGCCACTGGTCAAGAGGTACTTCTCCGACCGGCTCGCGGTCGTGAGCACCGTGTACATCGTCGGTGTCCAGATCGGGACGGTGCTGCCGGCCCTCGCGGCGGTCCCCGTCGCCGAGGCCGCCGGGTGGCGCTGGTCCATCGGGCTGTGGGCGGCGTGGGCGTTCGCCGCGGCGATCCCGTGGATCGGCGTCCTGTACCGGGCCCGCGGCACGCGTCCGGCTGCCGGCGACGCGCCGCACTCCCAGCCCACGCCCGGCCGGGTGTGGCGCTCGCCCGTCGCGTGGGGCATGGCCGGCATGTTCGGCATGACCTCGCTGATCACCTACTCGATGTTCACCTGGATCCCCGCGGTGCTGCTCGACGCCGGCGGCAGCGAGGCGCTCGGCGGCGCCATGATCGCCCTGTTCTCGTTCGTCGGCCTGACCGCCTCGTTCGTCGCTCCCGCCGCGTGCGCCCGCATGCGGGATCCGTTCCCGCTCGTCGTCGTGTGCGTGGCGTGCTACGCGGTGGGGTTCACCGGTCTGCTGCTCGCGCCGCTGACGGCCACGGCGCTGTGGGTGCTGGCGATCGGCGTCGGGCCGACCACGTTCCCCATGGCGCTCACCCTGATCAATCTGCGCACCCGCACCCACGCAGCGTCCGCCGCCCTGTCCGGCTTCACCCAGGGTCTCGGCTACACCGTCGCGTGTCTCGGCCCGGTGCTGGTCGGTGTGCTGCGCGAGGCCACCGGCGGCTGGACGGCGCCGTTCGCGTTCCTCGGGTGTGCGGCGCTCGTGGTGCTCGTCGCCGGCCGGGTCGCCTGCCGGCCCCGGTACGTCGAGGACACCTGGGGCGGTTCCGGTGCCGGTCCACAGCCCGCGAGCACCCGCGGCGCCGACCTCACGGAGGCCTCCTGCCGCAGGTGAGCATCTCTTGACGCGGCAGTCACCGAGGGCAGCACCGCGGCAACACCCGTTTCCTACCTTGGGTCCATCGATACCGACCCGAGGAAGGGGCATGGGGTGGCCGCAACGACCGGAGTATCACCGACCGAAGGCCTGCGTGCGAAGTTCGCGCGCAAGCACCGCATCGAACACTGGGACGCCGAGGACACGGCGGCATGGGAAGCCGGCGGCAAGGAGATCGCGAAGCGGAACCTGATCTGGTCCGTCCTGGCCGAGCACGTCGGCTTCTCCGTCTGGTCCATCTGGTCCGTGATGGTGCTGTTCATGCCGGCCGACGTCTACGGCATCGATCCCGCCGGCAAGTTCTTCCTCGTCGCGGTGCCCACCCTCGTGGGCTCGCTGCTGCGCATTCCCTACACCGTCGCCACGGCCCGGTTCGGCGGTCGGAACTGGACGGTGTTCAGCGCGCTGGTGCTGCTGATCCCCACCCTCGCGGCCCTGTACCTGATGCTCAACCCCGGCTTCTCGTACACCACCTTCCTGGTGGTGGCCGCGGTCGCCGGACTCGGCGGCGGCAACTTCGCCTCGTCGATGACCAACATCAACGCCTTCTACCCGCAGCGGCTCAAGGGCTGGGCGCTGGGCCTGAACGCGGGCGGCGGCAACATCGGCGTGCCGGTGGTCCAGCTCGTCGGCCTGCTCGTCATCGCCACCGTCGGCAACACCGAGCCGTGGATCGTGTGTGCCGTCTACCTGGTGCTGTGTGCCTTCGCCGCGCTCGGCGCGGCCCTGTTCATGGACAACCTCGGTGACCAGCGCGCCGACCTGCGGGCGATGGGCGAATCCCTGAGGTACCGCGACTCGTGGATCCTCAGCTTCCTCTACATCGGCACCTTCGGCTCCTTCATCGGCTTCAGCTTCGCGTTCGGGCAGGTGCTGCAGATCAACTTCCTGGCCGGGGGCGCGACCGCCGCCGAGGCCTCCCTGCACGCCGCGCAGATCGCGTTCATCGGCCCGCTGCTCGGCTCGATCGCCCTGCCCCTCGGCGGCAAGCTGGCCGACCGGATCGGGGGCGGCCGGATCACGCTGTACACGTTCGCGGCAATGGCCCTCGCGGCGGGACTGCTCGTCACCGCCGGCACCCTCGACGACGCCACCGCCGGCGCCGCCACCGGCGGCATCATGGTGACCTTCGTCCTCGGGTTCATCGCCCTGTTCCTGCTCTCGGGCATCGGCAACGGCTCCGTCTACAAGATGATCCCGTCCATCTTCGAGGCCAAGGCGCAGAGCCTCGACTCGCTCGACCGGGCCGGGAAGGCCGCATGGGCGCGCAGCATGTCCGGCGCCCTGATCGGATTCGCCGGCGCCATCGGCGGACTCGGCGGCGTCGGGATCAACCTGGTGCTGCGCGCGTCCTACAGCAGCGAAGCCAAGTCGGCGACCATGGCGTTCTGGGTGTTCCTCGCCTTCTACCTGGTCTGCATCGTCGTCACCTGGGCCGTGTTCCTGCGCCGACCCACCGCCCCGCCCGCGGAGACGCCCGCACCGCGCGACGTCACCGCCGACACGGTGGCCACCCGCGTCTGACCGCGGCCGGCCCCCATCACGTACGCAAGGAAGAAGGAAACGGTATGAGCCACAAGTCTGTTGTCGTCGTCGGACACGGCATGGTGGGCCACCGCTTCGTCGAGGCGCTGCGCGCCCGCGACGAGAAGAACCTCTGGTCGGTGACGGTGCTGTGCGAGGAACCGCTGCCCGCCTACGACCGCGTGGGACTGTCCTCCTATGTCGGCTCGTGGGATTCGAAGGAACTCGCCCTCGCCGGCAACGAGTACGAGGGCGACGACCTGGTCGAGCTGAGGATCGGCACCCGGGCCGCGGCGATCGACCGTGCCGGGCGCACCGTCACCACCGACGCCGGTGAGGTGATCGGGTACGACGCGCTCGTCCTGGCCACCGGCTCGTACCCCTTCGTCCCGCCGATTCCCGGCAAGGATCTGGCCGGGTGCTTCGTCTACCGGACCCTCGACGACCTGGACGGCATCCGGGCCGGCGCGGAGCGGGCCGCTCCGGGAGCGGTCGGCGTCGTCGTCGGCGGCGGGCTCCTCGGCCTCGAGGCGGCCAACGCGCTGCGGATGCTGGGCATGACGCCGCACGTCGTCGAGTTCGCCCCCCGGCTCATGCCGCTGCAGGTCGACGAGGGCGGTGGTGCGCTCCTCGCCCGGCTCGTCACCGATCTCGGGCTGACGGTGCACACGGGCGTCGGCACCGCCGGCATCACCGAGGGTCCCGGCGGGTTGAGGGTGGAACTGTCCGACGGGTCGGTGATCGACGCCGCGCTGCTCGTGTTCTCCGCAGGCGTCCGTCCCCAGGACGGGCTGGCCCGCGACGCGGGGCTCGAGCTGGGCCCGCGCGGCGGTGTCCGCACCGACCTCGGCTGCCGCAGCACGACCGACGACGCGGTCTACGCGATCGGCGAGTGCGCGGCCGTCGAGGGCACCTGCTACGGCCTCGTCGCCCCCGGCTACAGCACGGCCGAGGTGGTGGCCGACCGGCTCCTCGGCGGCGCCGCCGAGTTCCCGGGCGCCGACCTGTCCACGAAGCTCAAGCTGCTCGGCGTCGACGTCGCGAGCTTCGGCGACGCGCACGCCACCACTCCCGGCGCCCTCGAGGTCGTGCTGTCGGACGCCGCGAAGGGCACCTACGCCAAGCTGGTCGTCTCGGACGACGCGAAGACACTGCTCGGCGGCATCCTCGTCGGCGACGCCTCCGCGTACGGGTCGCTGCGGCCGCTCGTCGGCCGGGAGCTGCCCGGCGACCCCGCGGCGCTGATCTCCCCGGCGGGAGAGAAGCCGGGCGCCGGGTCGCTGCCCGACGACGCCGAGGTGTGCTCCTGCAACGGAGTCACCAAGGGGACGATCTGCGGTGCCATCGCGGACGGCGCGTGCGACATCGCCCAGGTCAAGGCCTGCACCGGCGCCGGCACCACGTGCGGCGGCTGCCTGCCCACCGTCAAGCAGCTCCTCGCGGCGTCCGGTGTGGTCATGTCGAAGTCCTTGTGCGAGCACTTCGAGCAGTCCCGGGCCGAGCTGTTCCAGATCGTGCAGGCCACGAACACCCGCACGTTCTCGGCACTGATCTCCAAGTACGGCCAGGGGACCGGCTGCGACATCTGCAAGCCCGTCGTCGCCTCGATCCTCGCCTCGACCGACTCGGACCACATCCTGGGCCGGCAGCAGGCGGCGCTGCAGGACACCAACGACCACTTCCTGGCCAACATCCAGAAGAACGGTACCTACTCGGTGGTGCCGCGGATGCCCGGCGGGGAGTGCACCCCCGAGCAGCTCATCGTCATCGGCGAGATCGCCCGCGACTTCGGCTTGTACGTCAAGATGACCGGCGGCCAGCGCATCGACCTGTTCGGTGCGCGGGTCGAGCAGCTGCCGCTCATCTGGCAGCGGCTCGTCGACGCCGGCATGGAATCCGGCCAGGCGTACGGCAAGTCCCTGCGCACCGTGAAGAGCTGCGTGGGCTCGACGTGGTGCCGGTACGGCGTGCAGGACTCGGTCGGCATGGCGGTCGACCTCGAGCTGCGCTACCGCGGGCTGCGCTCACCGCACAAGCTCAAGTTCGGCGTTTCCGGCTGCGCCCGCGAGTGCGCCGAGGCGCGCGGCAAGGACGTCGGGGTGATCGCCACGGAGAACGGCTGGAACCTGTACGTGTGCGGCAACGGCGGCCAGTCGCCCAAGCATGCGCAGCTGCTCGCCGGTGGTCTCGACGACGAGACGCTCGTCAAGTACATCGACCGGTTCCTGATGTTCTACGTGCGCACCGCCGATCGCCTGCAGCGCACCGCGCCCTGGCTCGAGTCCCTCGAGGGCGGGCTCGAGCACCTCCGGGCGGTGGTGTGCGAGGACAGCCTCGGCATCGGCGACGAGCTGGAGGCGGCGATGGCCAAGCACGTCGCCGGGTACCGGGACGAGTGGAAGGGAGTGCTCGAGGACCCCGAGAAGCTGTCCCGGTTCGTGTCGTTCGTCAATGCGCCCGAGGTGGCCGACCCGACCGTGCGGTTCGACGACTCGGGCAGGCGGAAGGTGCCGGTGCTGGTCGGAATGCCCTCTTACCGTGAGGGAATCTCGGGTTAACGCCCGAGAAACACCGGCCCCGGAGAATTCCGTCCGTAGTTCCAAGGAGGACATTCATGACCGTCATCGAGACGCACACCCCCGAGCGCGCGTCGCGTGCCAGCGTGTACGACGGGCGTCTGGAGTGGACGTCGGCGTGCCCGCTCAGTCACCTCATCCCCGGCCGCGGCGTCGCCGTGCTGTTGCGCGGCGGCGAGCAGGCCGCGCTGTTCCGGCTCGACGACGGCAGTCTGCGGGCGGTGGGCAACTTCGATCCGTTCGGCCGCGCCGCGGTGATGTCGCGTGGGATCGTCGGCGACCGCAGCGGCGAGCCCACCGTCGCCTCGCCGCTGCTCAAGCAGGTCTTCTCGCTGGACGACGGACGCTGCCTCGACGATCCGTCGGTCCGCCTGCCCGTGTACGACGTGCGGGTGTGGGCCGGTGTCGTCCAGATCCACAGCCTCGTGCCCGTGCACCGCGGTTACGGCGAGCGTTCGTGAGCGAGGACAACGCGCCGCTGCACGGCTTCACGATCGGCATCACCGCCGCACGCCGCGCCGACGAGTTCGCCACCCTGCTCACCCGGCGCGGCGCGGAGGTTGTCCACGCACCCGCCATCCGCATCATCCCGCTCGCGGACGACGCCGAGCTCGAGCGCGTGACGCGCGACATCCTCGACACCCCGCCGGACATCACCGTGGCCACCACGGCGATCGGCTTCCGCGGCTGGATGGGGGCCGCGGACGGCTGGGGCCTCGCCGAGCAGCTCGGCGAGGCCCTGGGCGGCAGCCGCATCCTGGCCCGCGGGCCGAAGGTCACCGGCGCGATCCGGGCCGCCGACCTGCGGGAGGAGTGGTCGCCGGCGTCGGAGTCGTCCGCGGAGGTGCTCGAGCACCTGCTGGCCGAGGGTGTGGAGGGGGTGCGGATCGCGGTGCAGCTGCACGGCGCCCGCACCGAGTGGGAACCCGGCGCGGACCTGTGCGAGGTGCTGCGCGACGCCGGTGCCGACGTGGTGGCGGTCCCGGTGTACCGGTGGACCCCGCCCGACGACCCCACCGCGCTGGACCGGCTCATCGAGCAGATCGCCGACCACAGCATCGACGCGGTGAGCTTCACCAGCGCGCCGGCCGTCGCGTCGCTGCTGATGCGTTCCAAGGCCACCGGCATGCTCGAGTTGATGCTGCGCGCGCTGCGCACCGGGGTCACCGCGGTGTGCGTGGGGCCCGTGACGGCCGCGCCGCTGGTCGAGCTGGAGGTGCCGGTCTCGGCACCGGCCCGGGCCCGGCTCGGATCCCTCGCCCGGCACCTGGCCGAAGAGCTGCCGCGGCGCGCCCACCGCATCGAGGCCGGGGGGCACGTCCTCAGCGTCCGCGGCCGCTGCGTCGTGGTCGACGGCGAGATCCGCTGCCTGGCGCCCGCCGCGATGGCGCTGATGCGCACCCTCGCCGCCCGGCCCGGCCGGGTCGTCTCGCGTGAGGAACTGCTCGCCGCGCTGCCCGGCGGCGGCGGCGACACCCACGCCGTGGAGACCGCCGTGGCGCGGCTGCGGTCCGCGCTCGGCGCCCCCACGATCGTGCAGACCGTCGTCAAGCGTGGCTACCGGCTCGCGGTCGACCCGGTGGGCTGCGCCGACAAGGAATACCCGCTCGGCTAGGGGCATCGTCTCCGGCCGACCCCGTTCCGGATCAGGAGTTGTGACCATGATCGACCCGGCCCTGCTGCTCGTCGCTCACGGCACGCGCAATCCGCGCGGCGTCGAGATGATCGCGTCCCTCGCCGACGCCGTCTCCCGCGACGTGGGCGCCACCCGCGTCGCGTTCGTCGATGTCCTCGGACCCTCGCCGGCGGAGGTGCTGCGCGATTCCGGCCGGCCCACCGTGCTGGTGCCCGCCTTCCTCGCCTCCGGCTACCACGTGCACGCCGACGTGCCACGCGAGGTCGCCGACAGTGGGCATCCCGCCGTGGCGGTCACCCGCGCGCTCGGACCCGACCCGGTGCTCGCACGGGTGCTGCTGCACCGGCTCTCCGCGGCCGGCTGGAAACCCGGTGACGCGGTGGTGCTCGCCGCGGCGGGCTCCTCCGACCCCCGCGCCCTCGGCGACGTGCGACGGGCCGCGGACATGTTGTCGGCCCTCGCGCGCGTCGCCGTGCGCGTCGGGTACGTCGCCACGGGTGCCCCGCGCGTGCCGGACGTCGTCGCCGGACTGCGCGCCGCGGGTGCGCGCCGGGTGTTCGTCGCCTCGTACCTGCTCGCCGACGGGCTGTTCCACGCGCGTCTCGCCGATGCGGGCGCCGACGGGGTGGCGGCCCCGCTCGGGGTGCACGACTCGATCGTGCGCCTGGTGGCCGAGCGGTACCGGTCGGCGGCGACGGCGCTGCTCGCCGGAGGCCCGCTGCGCGGGTGACCTTGCCGACACGGCGCCGCCGACCGCGGGTGCGCGCCGTATCGTCGATCTTCGTGTCCGAAGCGGTGACAGATCCGGGAGCCGGGTCCCGGAGTGACGCGGCGAGCCCGCCGATCCCGGCGCCGGGGCCTGCGCGGACGCTCCTGCTCGGGGTGCCCCGGCGGGGCCGGCGCTGGCCGGGTGCCCTGCGCGCGGCCGCCGCGGTAGCGCTGCCCGGCCTGGCAGGCCTCGCGCTCGGTCACGGGCCCGTCGCCGCGACGGCCGCCCTCGGGGCGTTCGCCGTCGTCTACGGCGAGGGCCGCGCCTACCGGGCGCGGTGGCAGGTGGTGATGGTCGTCGCGGCGGTGCTCGTCGCGTTGGCCGGTCTGGGCGCCGGTGTCGGCACGCTCGTGCATACGGGTTCGGAATGGACGTGGCTGCTGCTCGTGGCGGTGATGACGGCGGTCGTCGCCGTGGGCGCCTTCCTGGTCGACGCGCTGCGCTTCGGTGCACCCGGTGCGTTCCTGCCGCTGCTCACCCTGGAGATCGCGGCGGCACTGCCGAGCGCCGGCGTGCCGGTCGGTGCGGTCGTGTCGTGGACCGCGGCCGGCGCGGGCACGGCAGTGGTGGTGTCGATGTCGGGCGCGGTGGCCCGGCCCCGCGCACCCGAGCGTGCCGCGGTGGCGGCGGCCGTGGAGGCCGTCGACGCCTGCCTGCGCGCCCCGGCGGAGACCGGGCCGCGGCACGAGGCGGTCCGGGCGCTGCACGCCGCGTGGATGTGCCTGCACGACGGGCGGCTGGGCGGGGGCGCGCATCCGCTGACCCGGACGCTCCGAGCGGCGCACCTGCGGCTCGCGACGGTCGTCGCAGGAACCGACGAGGGTGCCGCCTCCGAGACCGACGATCTGCGGCCGCAACCACCGCTGCCGCGCCCGTCGGCGCGATACCGGCTGGCGCGGGCCGCCCGGCCCGGCAGTCGATCCTGGACCATCGTCCTCCGCCTCGTCGTGGCCGGTCCCGTCGCGGGCGCACTGGCGCTCGCGTGCGGTGTCGGGCGGCCGGACTGGGCGGTGATCACGGCGGCGATGGTGCTGCATCAGGGACCCGACCGGGTGCTGGGCAGCTACCGGGGCCTGCACCGGTTCGCCGGCACCGTCGTGGGTCTGGGCGTGCTGGCCGCGGTCGTGTGGGCCGCCCCGACGGCCGTCGCGCTCGTCGTGGTGGTCGCGGTGTTGCTCGCCGGAACCGAGGAGTACCTGGTCCGGAACTACGGCGTGGCGATGGTGTTCATCACTCCGCTCGCGCTGCTGCTCGGCGGCGCCGGGGTGCCGCACGACTTCGCCGTGGTGGCCCGCGACCGCCTGCTCGAGACGGTGATCGGCGTGCTCGTCGCCGTCGCGGTGCTGTGGGTCGTGCTGCCGTTCGCGCATCGTCGCGTGCTGCGCTGCGCCGACGCGCGGGTCGCGGAGACGGTCGCCACCATCGTGCAGGCGCGCACGGCGGGGGAGCGGACCGTCCTGCCGGAACTGCGCCGCGACCTCGAGTTCGACCTGCACGCCGCGACGACCGCCGCGATCGTCGCCGCCCACACCGAACCCGGCTGGACCCGCGACCGGTGGCCGGAGCACCGGCGGCTCCACGAGACCGGATACCGGGTCCTCGCGCACCCGGCCTGACCGGCGCGCCGGTCAGTGTGGCAGCGGCACCAGTTCCACCGGATCGCCGTCCGCCGCGCCGGGCGGCACGAGCGCGATCGCCCGTCGCCCGATCAGCCCCGCCAGGTGTGCGGTGCGGATCGCGTTGTCGCACACCCACAGTCCGTCGTCGGTCTGTGTCGCCGGCAGCAGCCGGGTGACGTCGCCGCTCACCTGCGAGGCGTTGGCGAGCGGCGCGGTCCACGGTGGCTCCGGCCGTCGTCCGGTCAGCCCGTCGACGACGGCGGGCAGCATCACCAGCAGCGTCGCGACGGCCGCGACCGGGTTGCCGGGCAGGCCGAGCACCACACGACCGTCCGGCAGCACCGCTGTCACCTGGGAACCGCCCGGCTTGCACCGGACCCGATCGACGACGATCGCCGCGCCGGCGCGGGCCAGCGCCGCCCGCAGCTGGTCGGCGGCCCCGCCGCCGGTCGCCCCGGTGACGACGATCGTGTCGACGTCGGTGGCTTCGCGGAGCAGCCGGTCGAACCCGTCGACGGTGTCGCGCAGGTGCGCCTCGGCGGCGACGGCGGCGCCGCACCACTGCACGAACCGCGGCAGGACGGGGCCGAGAGAATCGCGGGTCTGGCCGTCGCGCAGCGGCCCGTCGCGGCGGATCTCGTCGCCGGTGACGACCACGTGGACCCGGACGGGCCCGCGGACCGGCACCGCGGTCACCTCGCCGCTCAGCGCAGCGGAGACCACCGCCGGGCCCAGGGCAGTGCCCGCCTCGGCGAGCACGTGACCGGGCGCCCAGTCCTCCCCGCGACGGCGCGCGTCGTCGCGCACCGGGGCGCCGGGCATCCGGGTCACGGTGCCGTCGATCACCTCGACGTGTTCGTCGCGCACCACCGTCGTCGCGCCGGGCGGCAGGTAGGCACCGGTGGCAATCCGCGCGGCCTGGCCGTCGTGCAGGGTGAACGGCTCGGTCGCGCCGGCCCGGTGGACCTCGGCGCGCAGCAGCCACGGACCGTCGCCGGCGACGGCGTACCCGTCCATCGCCGACACCGCGGCCCGCGGCAGGGCCTCGGCGGCGACGAGTGGCGCGGCGAGGGTGGCACCCTCCGCCGCCTGGGGCGCCACGGTGCGGACCGGCAACCGCGGCAACGACCGCCGGATCTCCGCGCGGGCGGCGGCGGGGTCGGCCGCGACGAGCCCGGGACGCGCGGCGCGGGCCTGCGCGAGCTCCTGCGGGGTGTCGCAGTCCGCGGTCCCCGCCACCGGAACCGTGACGTAGCGCTCCGGCAGCAGGGCCTTCATCGGCTGATTGGCCGGATCCGTCCCCAGCGCGGCGAGGCGGCCGGCGAGCGCGGGACCACGCCACGCGGCGAGCAGGAACTGGATCCGGCCCGAGTCGTCGACAGCGAACGCCGCGTCGGCTCCGGGGGCGCCGCGCAGGGTCTCCACCAGTGCGGTGACCGTGTCCGCGGTGAGGAACGGCAGGTCGGCGGCGAGGGCCAGCACCACCGGTGCGTGAAGACCCGCGGCGGCGAGGGCGGCGACGGGCCCGGCCCCGGCGGGCTGCTCCTGGACCTGGACCACTGCCGGGTCGAGATCGTCGCGCCGTGGTCCGACGACGGTGATCCGGCGGCACCCGCGCACAGCGGCCAGCGCGATGTCGAGCATGCGCCGGCCCCCGACGACGAGTGCGGGCTTGTCGACGCCGCCCATGCGGGTCGCGCGTCCGCCCGCGACGATGACGGCCTCGACGTCGGTCAGCGAACTCATGAGCTCATGCTGCCCGACGCGGGCCGGCGCGGTGTGCCGGGGCGGTCAGTCGGGCGTGTGGTGACTGCGCGGCGGCCCGCCGATACCGCACCGGCCGCCCTGCGCGGTGTCCAGCACTGTCCAGGTGGCCGCCGCCAGGCTGAGCGCGGTGAGGAGAACGACCAGGAAGATCATGGTCCTATTCTCTCGGGCCGGTGGACCGGAGATTCCGGTCCACCGTGCGAAAGTGGACTGTATGAAGGACGTGTCCGCCACCCCGTCCGCGGCCCGGCTCGCGGCGCTGCTCGGCGACGTCGGAGCCGACCGCGGTCCGCTGTACCGGGCCGTCGCCGCCGCGCTGCGCCGCCGCATCGCCGACGGCCGGCTCCCGGTCGGCGCGCGCCTGCCCGCCGAGCGGGCGCTGGCCGACGCGCTCGGCGTCAGCCGCGTCACGGTGGCCGCCGCCTACGGCGACCTGCGCGACGACGGCTGGGCGCTCACCCGGCACGGGGCGGGCACGTTCGTTGCCGCTCCCGACGGCCGGCAGCCGTGGGGCACCGCGCTCGGCGCCCCCGTGCCCGGCGTGCTGGACCTGGGCAACGCCGCCCCGGAGGCGTCGTCCCTGCTGACCGCCGCCTACGCGGTCGCGCAGACCCGGCTGCCCGACCTGCTGGCCGGTCACGGATACGCGCCGAGCGGCCTGCCCGAGCTGCGTGCCGCCGTCGCGGCGCGGTACACCGCCCGCGGACTGCCGACCGACCCCGAGCAGGTGCTGATCACCGCCGCCGCGGCGGACGGACTCGACGCCGTCCTGCACACCGTCGTCGGGGCGGGACGACGGGTGCTGCACCAGCATCCGAGCCATCCCGGCGCGCTCGAGACGATCGCGGCGACCGGAGCCCAGTCCGTCGCCGTGCCCGTCGACGTCGACGATCCGGATGTGATCGTCGACGAGGCCGATCGCGCCGCGCGGCAGCACGCCCCGACCGTCGCGTACCTGATGCCCGACCACGCCAATCCGACCGGTGCGAGCCTGAGCGTGGCCGCGCGGCGGTCCCTCGCCGCGACCCTGTGGCGGCACCGCGTCCTGACCGTCGTCGACGAGGTCGCCGCGGAGCTGTCGTTCGCCGGCGACGACATCGAGCCGTTCGGGGCGGCGGTCCCGGACGCGGCCACCGTGCACGTCGGCTCGTTGAGCAAGGTGGTCTGGGGCGGCATCCGGATCGGCTGGGTGCGCGGCGACCGGGCGACCGTCGCGCGCGTGCGGGAGGTGCTGCTGCGACGCCAGCTCGGCGTCTCGATCCTCGACCAGCTCGCCGCCGTGGAGTTGTTCGCGCAGTGGCAGCGGATCCTCGACGAGCGCCGCGCCGGGCTGCGCGCCCGTCAGGAGGCGCTCGCCGCGGCCGTCGCCGCACGCCTGCCCGGGTGGCGGTTCGTCCCGCCCGCGGGCGGGTTGTCGCTGTGGTGCCGGCTGCCGGACGGCATCGGTTCCACCCGCCTCGTCGCCGCGGCGGAACGGCAGGGACTCGTCCTGCTGCCGGGCACCCGATTCGGCACCGGCCACGCGTTCGACGACCATCAGCGCCTGCCGTTCACCCGGCCGGTCGCGGAACTGCTCGCCGCGGTCGACGTGCTGGCCGGGCTCGGCGCGGCCGTCCTCGAGCCGCGGCGAGCGGCACCACCGCTGGTGTGAGCCGGCTCAGAAGCGGTGCCGCGCCGCCGCGAGATCGACCCGGCCGTCGCGGATCGGCACGCCTTCGAGCTCGAGCCGGGCGAGTTGCCGGTGGGCCAGGTGCGCGGCGGGCCTTCCGGAGGCCGGGACCACCCGGTGCCACGGCAGGTCCGCGCTGTCGGTCCGCATGATCCAGCCCACGGTGCGCGGGCTGGACAGGCCGGCCGCCGCGGCGACGTCGCCGTAGGTGGTCACGCGGCCCTCGGGGACGGAGGCCACCAGCTCCCGGACGCGTTCGACGTCCGCCTCGCTCGTTGCCGGCATCTACAGCAGCTTCCGGACGAGGGCCGCGGTCTCCTCCGGTCGTGCCTGATCGATCATGTGGTCGCAGTCGATGTCGAGCGCCGTGAGGTTCGTGCCGAGGCGGTCGGCGAGGGCGGCCCGGAACTCGTCGGTCACGTACGGCGGCTGCACCTTCGCGGCCCGCGCGACGATCGTGGGCAGGTGCGCCGGTGGCAGGACGAACTCACACGCCAGCTCGCTCCACGACGTCACCAGGGCGGGAACGCACAGGCGCCAGTTGACCCGGCCCGAGTCGAGGGTGATCAGGTGCTCGGCGAGTTCGGCGTCGAGCAGCGCGGGATCGACCTCGCCCCACGCGCCGTTCGTCTTGTCGGCGCGGGCCTCGGCCGCGTCGGTGTAGTCGGGGTGCTGCACGGTCAGCTCCGCGATCTCGAGCATGCGTTCCGGCGGCAGCCCGATCGCCGGATCCAGTAGCACCAGCCCGCGCACCCGCTCGGGGGCGGTCGCCGCCAGATGCACGGCGAGGGCGCCGCCGAACGAATGCCCGACCACCAGCACCGGACCCGAGGCGTGGGCGTCGAGGACGGCGAGCAGGTCCCGCACGTGCGTCTCGAAGTTCCACGGCGGCGTCCACGGGGAGCGGCCGTGCCCGCGCAGGTCCGGCGCGATGACCCGGGCCTGGGGCAGGTGCTCCGACGCGAGGTGCTCCCAGCGCCGGCCGTGACCGGTGAGGCCGTGCAGGGCGAGCAGCTGCGGACCGTCGGCGGGGCCGAACAGATGGGTGTGCAGTTCGTTCACCCGTCGATTGTGTCAGGGCCGCGGCCGGTTCCGGTGGCAGCCGATGCGCTCGCGCGGGACCGGTGCGGCCGGTCGGCGGGGACAGGCCGGGCTCCCGGACCCGGGGTCGATTCGGTCTCGCGGGCGGTCAGTCCGGCCGTGCCGGCGGGAACGACCACCGCGGCGACGGGCCGGCCGCTCACCCGGTCGCGAACCACCACGGGGGGCCCGTCCTCGTCGGCGCAGTAGCGGTCGCCCCACTGGAGCAGGGCGACGAGGACGGGGAAGAGGTCCAGACCCTTGTCGGTGAGCCGGTACTCGTTGCGGGTGCGGTGTCCGGCCTGCCGGTACGGCACCGGGCGCAGGATTCCCGCGGCTACCAGTTTGCGCAGGCGGTCGGCCAGGATCGGCTCGGACACCCCGACGTGCCGCCGCATGTCGTCGAACCGGCGCACGCCGTTGAACGCCTCCCGCAGGACGAGCAGGGTCCACTTCTCGCCGATCACGTCCAGTGTCCGCTGCACGGAACAGTTCGCGGTGTCCGTCTCCAACCAGCGCATGCATCGAGGCTAAACCCTTGCTAACTGTAATTTCAGAAGTTAGCGTGACGCCATGGACACCACCTCTACCGATCTCCCCGCCGGCAGCGCCTTCCTGCAGGCGGCGGGCCTCGTGCTCGACGAGGTCTCCGGCACCCGGGTCACCGGACACATCGATCTGAGCCGGGACCATCACACTCCGTGGGGCGTCGTGCACGGCGGTGTCTACACCACCGCCGTCGAATCCGCGGCCAGCGTCGGGGCCAGCGCCGCTGTCCAGGACCGCGGCCAGTTCGCGGTCGGGGTGCACAACAGCACCGACTTCCTGCGCTCGAGCACGGGGGAGCGCGTCGACGTCGTCGCCGAACCGCTTCAGCAGGGCCGCGTCCAGCAGCTGTGGCTCGTCACCGTCACCGGCACCGAGAGCGGCAGGACCCTGGCGCGCGGTCAGGTCCGGCTGCAGAACGTTCCGTTGCCCGGCTGACTCGCCGCTCCGCGGCGGTGCGGGATTCGCCGCTTCGCGGCGGTGCGGGATTCGCCGCTTCGCGGCGG
>NZ_WVTE01000098.1:0-8518 GCF_009939605.1 Rhodococcus sp. YH1
AGTTACGGCGGCCATAGCGGAGGGGAAACGCCCGGTCCCATTCCGAACCCGGAAGCTAAGCCCTCCAGCGCCGATGGTACTGCACCCGACAGGGTGTGGGAGAGTAGGACACCGCCGAACACCCGTTTACGAGAGGGGACCCACCAGTTGGGTCCCCTCTCGTGGTTTTTCTGGTTTTTCATGAAAGGATTTTTCTGTGTCCGACAACGATGGTGAGCGTCGATCCTTCCGGAGTGGAGGGTCCACTCCCAGGTCGGGACGCGGAGACAGCGGCGAGCGCCGCCAGGGTGGCGACCGGGGCCCGGCCCGCGGCGAGGATCGCCGGCAGGGAGTCGCCGGCCGACCGGATCGTCGCGGCGAGGACCGCACTTTCCGCGGGGAACGGCGAAGCGAGCCGGCGAAGGGCTCCGCGGACGACTCCCGCGGGAGTAGCCGCTCGGAGCGACCCCACAGCGATCGCCCGTCGGGGGACCGGCGAGATCGGCCCTACGGTGAGCGGCGCGACGACCGTTCCCGCGACGACCGTTCCCGCAGCGAGCGCCCGCATCGAGGCACAAACGACGACCGTCGGGACGATCGGCGCACCGGTGACCGGCGCGACGATCGGGGCCGTGACGATCGGCGCACGGGCACGTCCCGTGCTGGCCACGGACCCGAACGGCGAGACGGGGGCGCTCCGCGTCGCCGTGGCGGCGAGGGTGGATTCGGCCCGAGCCGTGGCCGCGAGGGTGCTCCGGCTCCGCGTCGCGAAGCCCGGCCGGACGAGCCGGACCTGCCCGAGGACGTCGAAGCGTCGGACCTCGATCCGACGATCCGCCGGGACCTGCTGAGTCTCGACAAGTCGAACGCCAACGCAGTGGCCCGGCACCTGGTCATGGCCGGCCGCCTGATCGACGACGATCCCCGTCTGGCGCTGGCGCACGCTCGTGCTGCGCGGCAGCGCGCCGGCCGTATCGCCGTGGTTCGTGAGGCAGCGGGCATCACGGCCTACCACGCCGGCGAATGGGCGGAGGCGCTGTCCGAGTTGCGGGCCGCCCGACGAATGGCCGGGGGACCGGGATTGCTGGCGGTCATGGCGGACTGCGAGCGCGGTCTCGGCCGGCCGGAGCGCGCGATCGAGCTGGGCCGCAGCGACGAGGCTCGGGCGCTGACCGGCGACGAGGCCACCGAGCTGCGCATCGTCGTGGCGGGCGCCCGGATGGATCTGGGACAGTTCGACCAGGCGGTGGTCACCCTGCAGACCCCGGACCTGGATGCCTCGCGCACCGGCCCGTCCGCCGCGCGCCTGTTCTATGCGTACGCGGATGCACTCGTGGCCGCGGGACGTACCGAGGACGGATTGAAGTGGTTCCTCAACGCCGCCGCGGCGGATCTCGAGGGGGACACCGACGCCGAGGAACGCGTCGCCGAGCTCACCGGAGAGGATCAGTGACCGGTACATCCGGCGGCGCGTCGTTGCGGGCGCTCTACGACGTACTCCTGCTCGATCTGGACGGCACCGTCTACCGCGGCGCCGAGGCGGTGCCCGGGGCCCGCGAGGCATTGTCGGAGGGTGCCGAGCGGCTGTTCTATGTCACCAACAACGCGAGCCGTCGCCCGGCGGAGGTCGCCAAACACCTGCGCGAACTCGGTTTCGCGGCCGACGAGTCGAACGTGGTCACCAGTTCCCAGTCCGCGGCCCGGCTGTTGGCCGAGCGGGTCCCGGTCGGCGCCCCGGTGCTGGTTGTGGGTACCGAGGCCCTCGTCGACGAGGTCGCCGCGGTCGGTCTGACTCCGGTGCGTTCCGCGGACGCCGAGCCTGTGGCGGTCGTGCAGGGACACTCCCCGGAGACCGGGTGGGCGATCCTCGCCGAGGCGACGCTCGCACTGCGCTCCGGCGCCCTGTGGGTGGCGACGAACGTCGATTCGACGTTGCCCACCGAGCGGGGCCTGGTGCTCGGGAACGGTTCCATGGTCGCGGCCCTGAGGTCGGCGACGGGCTGTGAGCCGCTGGTGGCGGGCAAACCGGCCGCGCCGCTGCTCGAGGACGCCGTCGTGCGCAGCGGCGCCTCGCGTCCGCTCGTGGTCGGCGACCGGCTCGACACCGACATCGCCGGTGCGAACGCCGTGGGCGCCGATTCGTTGCTGGTGCTGACCGGCGTCAGCACGGTCGCGGACCTGCTCCGGGCGCCGCAGGATCAGCGCCCCACCTATGTGGCCGACTCGCTCGCCGGTCTCGACGCCGAGGCGGCCGCGCTGCGGGTGGGACCGCGCGAGCCGGGAGCGGTGTCGTTCGACGGACGGGATGTGCACCTGGCTCCGGAGTTCGCGGCGGACCCGATGGCCGCGCTGCGGGCCGTGCTCGACGTCGCCTGGGCCAACCCCGGTTTCGGTCGGGTCGTGGCGGCGGACGACCTGCTGGCACGGTGGGGAATATCCCGCTGAGTCGGGTCTGCGTGGTGTGCCGGTTCGTCACCGGCATGCACTAGCGTGGTCGACGATGAGCACGTCGATTCCACGCCCAGGCGACCACCTTCCACGCCCCCATCCGGGCGTGGATCCCGCGTCGATCCATATCGAGGTCGAGGGTCTGCTCACGCGCGCCCGCGACGTCACCGCCGACGGTGAGCCCGATCCGTCCGAGATCATCCCGCGGCAGGCGCAGCTGCTCGAACAGGCGCACGACCTGCTGGTCCAGGCGCTCGCGACCGTGGACAAGATCTGACGTGGCCCGGCGAGCGCGAGTCGACGCGGAGCTGGTGCGCCGGGGCCTCGCCCGGTCCCGCGAGCACGCCGGTGAACTGATCACGGCTGGGCGGGTCCTCGTCAACGGCACCGTCGCGACGAAACCCGCGACCCAGGTCGATCCGGGGGCGCCCCTGCTGGTCACGGAGGTCGCCGAGGAGGTGGCGTGGGCCTCGCGAGGGGCCCACAAGCTGCTCGGCGCCCTCGAGGCGTTCACCCCCCAGGGATTGCGGGTCACCGGACGGCGGTGCCTCGACGCCGGGGCTTCCACCGGCGGCTTCACGGACGTCCTGTTGCACGAGGGCGCCCGCGAGGTTGTCGCCGTCGACGTGGGCTACGGCCAGTTGGTGTGGCGGCTGCAGTCCGACGAGCGCGTCCACGTGATCGATCGAACAAACGTGCGTAACATCGGTGCGGACGCGATCGGAGGGCCGGTCGAGTTGGTGGTGGCGGATCTGTCGTTCATCTCGCTGAAGCTGGTGCTCCCGGCGTTCGTGCGGTGCGTGACTCCGGGCGCGGATCTGCTGCCGATGGTCAAACCGCAGTTCGAGGTCGGGAAGGAGCGGGTCGGCAGTGGCGGCGTCGTCCGGGATGCGGCTCTGCGCACCGAGGCGGTCCTCGGTGTCGCCCGGGAGGCCCAGGCTCTGGGGCTGCGTACGCTCGGGGCGGTGGCCAGTCCGCTGCCCGGCCCGTCCGGCAACGTCGAGTACTTCCTGTGGCTGCGCGCCGGGGAACCCGGCCCGGTCGAACTGGGCGCGGACGTGGTCGAACTCGTCGAACGAGCCGTGCAGGAAGGACCCCAGTGACCGCAGATAGTGCAGCGACCGGCCCGGAGCGGGCGACCCGCGAGGTCCTGCTCGTGTCCCACTCGGGGCGGGTCGAGATCGCCGCGACGGCGCAGCGCATGGCGAAGATCTTCGGCGAGGCCGGCATCGGGCTGCGGGTGCTCGACGACGAGGTCGCCAGCACCGGTCTGGGTCCGCTCGCCGGCCCGGACGGACGGGTCCGCATCGTCGAACCCGGACCGGACGCCGCCCGGGGCTGCGAGATGGTGATCGTGCTCGGCGGGGACGGCAGCTTCCTGCGCGCCGCCGAACTGGCCCAGCGCGCCGGGGTGCCCGTGCTCGGAATCAACCTGGGCCGCATCGGTTTCCTCGCCGAGGCCGAGGCCGAACATCTCGAGGAGGCGCTGGCGCAGGTGGTGCGCCGCGAGTACCGGGTCGAGGAGCGGATGACGCTGGACGTCGCGATCCGGGTCGACGACGTGATCGTCGACCGGGGGTGGGCGCTGAACGAGGCCAGCCTCGAGAACAAGTCCCGTCTGGGCGTGCTCGAGGTGGTGCTCGAGGTCGACGGCCGGCCGGTGTCGGCGTTCGGGTGCGACGGCGTGCTGATCGCCACCCCGACGGGATCGACCGCGTACGCGTTCTCCGCCGGCGGCCCGATCGTGTGGCCGGAACTCGAGGCGTTGCTGGTGATCCCCAGCAACGCGCACGCCCTGTTCGCCCGGCCCATGGTGACCAGCCCGGAGTCGTTGATCGCCGTGGAGACCCTCGCCGGCAGCCACGACGGGCTGGTGTTCTGCGACGGCCGCCGCACCCTGGACCTGCCCGCCGGAGGCCGACTCGAGGTGGTGCGCGGCAAGCACCCGGTGCGGTGGGTGCGGCTGGACTCGGCGCCGTTCGCCGACCGCATGGTGCGCAAGTTCGATCTTCCGGTGAAGGGCTGGCGGGGAAGGAGACTGTGAGGTGCTTGCCGAGATCCGGATCGACAATCTGGGGGTCATCTCCGAGGCCGGCGCCCAGTTCCACGGCGGGCTGACCGTCCTGACCGGCGAAACCGGAGCCGGCAAGACCATGGTCGTGACCAGCCTGCACCTGCTGTCGGGGGCGCGCGCCGACCCCACCCGCGTCCGTGTCGGCGCCTCCCGCGCCGTCGTGGAGGGTCGCTTCTGCATCGATGCCGACGCCGGGTCGAGCGCGGCGGGCGGGGTGCCCAGCCACGTCGAGCGGGAAGTGGCACGCCTGCTCGAGACGACCGGCGCCCAGCGCGACGACGACGGCAGCATCATCGCGGTCCGCACCGTCGGCAGCGACGGCCGCTCCCGCGCCCACCTCGGCGGGCGCAGCGTCCCGGTGGGGGTGCTGTCGGAGTTCACCGATCCGCTGCTGACCGTGCACGGCCAGAACGACCAGTTGCGGCTGCTGCGGCCCGACCAGCAGCGCGCCGCCCTCGACCGGTTCGCCGGCAAGGCGATCGCGCCGCTGCTGGCGGCGTACCAGGAGCACCGCCAGCGGTGGTTGACCGCGCGGGCCGAGCTGAGCGAACGCACCGAGCGGTCCCGGGAGCTCGCGCAGGAGGCGGACCGCCTGCGGTTCGCGCTCGACGAGATCGACGCCGTCGACCCCCAGCCGGGGGAGGACACCCGGATCGTGGCCGAGGTGCGCCGGCTCGGCGACCTCGATTCGTTGCGGGACTCCGCGCAGGGCGCGCAGGCCGCGCTCACCGGCGGGGACGGCGACGACGTGGCCGCGGCGGCTCTGGATCTGCTGGGGGAGTCGCGGGCGCGGCTCGAGGCGGCCGAGGACCCGGCCCTGCGCGAGCTCGGTCCCCGGCTCGACGAGGCCATCGCGGTGGTCACCGACGTCGCCGGCGAGCTGTCCGGATACCTGTCGGACCTGCCGTCGGACCCGGGGGCCCTCGAGACGCTGCTGAACCGCCAGGCGGAGCTGAAATCGCTCACCCGCAAGTACGCCGCGGACATCGACGGTGTGCTCGAGTGGGCTCGCGAGGCCCGCGACCGGCTGTCGAGGATCGACGTGTCCGCCGATGCGGTCGCCGACCTCGCCGCGCGCGCCGATCGCGAGGCGGCCGCCGCCGCCGAGGCCGCGACCGCCCTCTCCGCCGCCCGCAGGAAGGCCGCCGACAAGCTCGCGAAGGCGGTCAGCAAGGAGTTGTCCGGCCTGGCGATGGGCCGGGCGAGTCTGGACGTGCAGGTGCGGGACCGGGAGGCGGGGCCGCAGGACACCGCACCGCTGAAGGTCGGCGGGCGGGTGCTGCACGCCGGCACCTCGGGCGTCGACGACGTCGAGTTCCGGCTCGCCGCGCACAGCGGGGCCCGGTCCCTGCCCATCGCGCGCAGCGCCTCCGGCGGTGAGCTCTCCCGCGTCATGCTCGCGCTCGAGGTGGTGCTGGCCGGGTCCGAACGCGGCGCCACGATGGTGTTCGACGAGGTCGATGCGGGGGTGGGCGGTCGGGCTGCGGTCGAGATCGGCCGGCGCCTGGCCCGCCTGTCGCGCACCCATCAGGTCATCGTGGTCACCCACCTGCCGCAGGTCGCCGCGTTCGCCGACACCCACCTCGTCGTCGACAAGGTCGACGATGCCGGGGGCGTCGTCAGCAGCGGGGTGCGCGCGCTCACCGATACCGAGCGGGTCGCGGAGCTCGCCCGCATGCTCGCCGGCCTCGGCGACACCGAGACGGGCCGGGCCCACGCCGAGGAACTGCTCGCCACCGCGCACGCCGAACGACGAGGCTGATCCCGCCCGGCGCGCCTCCGTTGCCCGGCCCCGGCCCGGGTTCATCATCGATGCCATGAAGATGCCGGCGCTGCTGTCACGCAATAACGAAACGTTGCCCGGAGTGAGCGGCATTGCCCGGGTCGACAAGAACCAGGCCAGGCTCCTGCGCCGGGTCGGTCCCGGCGACATCGTCGTTCTCGACGCCGTCGACATGGACCGCGTCACCGCCGACGCGCTCGTCGAGGCCGGGGTCACCGCCGTGGTCAACGCCTCGACGTCGATCACCGGCCGCTACCCGAACCTCGGCCCGGAGGTGCTCGTCGCCAACGGCATCGCCCTGATCGACAACACCGGTCCCGAGGTGTTCAAGAAGGTCAAGGACGGCGCCAAGGTCCGCCTGCACGAGGGCGGTGTCTACTCCGGGGAACGGTTGCTGATCCAGGGCGAGGAGCAGACCGAAACCGAGATCTCCGACCGCATGATCGAGGCGAAGACCGGCCTGGTCGACCACCTCGAGGCGTTCTCGGGCAACACCATCGAGTTCATCCGTTCGGAGAGCCCGCTGCTCATCGACGGGGTCGGAGTGCCCGACGTCGACGTGGACCTGCGCGACCGGCACGTGGTGGTGGTCGCGGACGGGCCGGACCACGAGCAGGACCTGAAGAACCTCAAGCCGTTCATCAAGGAGTACTCGCCGATCCTCGTGGGCGTCGGCACCGGCGCCGACACCCTCGTCCGGGCCGGATACCGGCCGGATCTGATCGTCGGCGACCCGGACGGGATCGGCACCGAGACCCTCAAGTCCGGCGCCGAGGTGGTGCTGCCCGCCGATCACGACGGCCACGCCCCCGGTCTCGAACGCATCCAGGACCTGGGCATCGGCGCGATGACGTTCCCCGCCACCGGCGCCCCCGCCGACCTGGCGCTGCTGCTGGCCGACCATCACGGCGCCGCCCTCATCGTCACCGTCGGCAGCACCGTCTCGCTCGACGAGTTCTTCGACCAGGGCCGCCGTGACAGCAACCCGTCGGCGTTCATGACCCGGCTGAAGGTGGGGCCGAAACTGGTCGACGCCAAGGCCGTCGCCACCCTCTACCGCAGCCGCGTCTCCGGCGGGGTGATCGCCCTGCTGGTGTTCGCCGCGCTGATCGCCGTGATCGTCGCGTTGATCGTGTCCAACCTCGGCGGCGACGTCGTGGACTGGGCCGTGCAGAGCTGGGACAGTCTCGTGGTGTGGGTGCAGGGGCTGACCGCGTGATCTCGTTGCGTCACCACGCAATCTCGATCGCAGCGGTCTTCCTCGCCCTCGCCGTGGGCATCGTCCTCGGCTCCGGGCTGCTGTCGGACAGCGTCGTCGCCGGGCTCCGCGACGACCGGTCCGAACTGCAGGGCCGGCTACAGGACGCCGAGGACCGCACCAACGTGCTCACCGAGCAGCTCAACGCGGCCGACGGTTTCGACGCCGCGGTGTCCGGGCGTGTGGTGCGCGACGCGCTCGCCGGCCGCACGGTGCTCATGATCGCCACTCCCGACACCGACCCGGCGGACCTGGACGCGGTGATCCGCACGGTCGAGGCGGCGGGCGCCGCCGTGACCGGCCGGATCTCGCTGACCGAGCCCTTCGTCGACGCCGCCGGCGCCGACCAGCTGCGCACCACCGTCACCAACGTCGTCCCCGCCGGGGTGCAGTTGCAGACCGGCGCCGTGGATCAGGGCAGCCTGGCCGGGGACCTGCTCGGAGCCGTGCTGCTCGTCGAGCCGGCGAGCGGGCAGCCGCGCAGCACCCCCCAGGAACGTGACCTCGCGCTCTCCACGCTGCGGGGCGGCGGGTTCGTCGCGTACGACGACGGGACCGTCGAACCCGCCCAGACCGCCATCGTCGTCACCGGCGACGGGGGAGCCGGCGCCGAGGGCGGCGGCAACCGCGGTGCGCTGCTGGCCCGCTTCGCCGCCGCGTTCGACTCCCGCGGTGCCGGCACGGTCCTGGCCGGGCGGCCCGGCGCCGCCGTCGGCAACGGGGCCGTCGCGGTGGTGCGGGCCGACGCGGCGCTGTCGGCCGGTCTGTCCACCGTCGACACCGTCGACCGCGAATCCGGCCGCATCACCACGGTGCTGGCGCTGCAGGAACAGCTCGCCGGGGTGTCGGGCCGGTACGGAACCGGCCCCAACGCCGGCGCCGTCACCGTCGGAACCGCCGCCCGCTGACGGGCGCGGCGCGGCGAACGGTGTGATCCCCGTCCGATCCGGGCGAGTCGTGCACGCGGGACCCACGA
>NZ_WVTE01000099.1:0-8443 GCF_009939605.1 Rhodococcus sp. YH1
GCGAGAGCTCGGTGACGTCGTCGTCGAGTCCGAGCACGCTACGGGCCTGGGGGCTGAGCGGGACGGACTTGAGCGAGCGCTCCCACACCCCGCCGCCGGTGCTGATCAGGTCCGCGTCGTAGTCGGCCCACGACGAGCGGGGCAGGTCGTACAGGCGGCGCCGCTCGGCGTACGAGGCGGCGGGCTCCGGGTGGGGGTCGAGGAAGATGTGCCGGTGGTCGAACGCGGCCACCAACCGGATGTGGGTGCTCAGCAGCATGCCGTTGCCGAACACGTCGCCGCTCATGTCGCCGACGCCGGCGACCGTGAAGTCCTCGCTCTGCGTGTCGACGCCCAGTTCGCGGAAGTGTCGCTTGACGCTCTCCCACGCGCCGCGCGCGGTGATGCCCATCGCCTTGTGGTCGTAGCCGGCCGATCCGCCGGAGGCGAAGGCGTCGCCGAGCCAGAACCCGTACTCGCGGGCGACCTCGTTGGCGAGGTCGGAGAAGGTGGCGGTGCCCTTGTCCGCGGCGACCACGAGGTACGTGTCGTCCCCGTCGCGGCGGACCACCCGCGGTGGCGGCACGGCCACGCCGCGGGCGCGGTCGAGGTTGTCGGTGACGTCGAGCAGGCCCGCGATGAACCGCCGGTAGCAGGCCTCCCCCTGCGCGCGCACCGCCTGCCGGTCGGCGGCCGCGTCCCCGGTCGGCGCGACGGGGCGCTTGACCACGAAGCCCCCCTTGGCACCGACGGGGACGATGACGGCGTTCTTCACGGCCTGGGCCTTGGCGAGCCCGAGGATCTCGGTGCGGAAGTCCTCGCGCCGGTCCGACCAGCGCAGGCCGCCGCGGGCAACGGAGCCGAAGCGCATGTGCACACCCTCGACGTCGGGTGCGTAGACGAACACCTCGAACTTCGGTCGCGGCTGGGGCAGTTCGTTGATGCGGGTCGGGTCGAGCTTGAACGACAGGACCCGGGCGGGCGCGGCGTCGGCGCGCGAGAGCGCGACGGCCCCGTCGTCGCCGGACACGAAGTAGTTGGTGCGCAACGTCGCCCGGATGAGGCCGAAGAGACCGCGCAGGATCCGGTCGGCGTCGAGGCTGACGACGGCGTCGATCCGGCCGACCAGTTCGGCGGCGGCGTCCTGCTCGCGGTCGGCGGACGCCTCGTCGGGGTCGAACATCGCCTCGAACAGTTCGGCGAGCAGCGCGGTGGTGTCCGGGTCGGCGAGCAGCACACCTTCGATGTGGTACTGACTGTAGGGGAAACCGGCCTGCCGCAGGTACTTCGCGTAGGCGCGCAGCATCATGGCCTGCCGCCAGCCCAGCCCGGCCCGCAGGACCAGTTCGTTGAACCGGTCCGGCTCCGAGAGCCCGTGCCACACGGCGGCGAACGCCGCGGTGACACGGGTGGTCACCCTCGGGTCGGGTTCGAGGTCGACGGGCAGGACCAGGCCGAAATCGTAGATCCAGCAGCTCATCCGGTCGGCGCGGATGATCTGGTACGGGCGCTCGTCGAGCACCTCGACGCCGAGGCTCTGCAGCACCGGCAGCACCTGGCTGAGGGTGATGCCCTCGCTGCCGATGTAGAGCGTGAAGCGCCACCGGCGCGGGTCGGCGCCGGGGGGCCGGTACAGCAGCAGGTCGATGCTGCCGTCGCGCAGTGCCTCGAGGCGGGCGATGTCGGCCAGCGCCCGGACGGCGTCGAAGTCCTCCTTGTAACCGTCGGGGAGCGCCTCCGCGTAGCGCTGCACCAGCACGGGATCGACGGTGTGGTCGGTGGCGGCCAGGTCGGCGAGGTGGTCGTCCCAGCTGCGGCTGGCCTCGGTGAGCAGGGCCTGGATGCGCAGGCGATTCTCCTCGGAGGTGTCGATCCGCGGCAGGGCCTGTCCCGGCGGGGTCCGGATGGTCACGTGCAGCAGCGCCAGGTCGCCCTCCGTGACCCGGGCGGTGTAGTGGATGGAACCCCCGCCGTACTCGCGCATCAGGATCTGCTGCATCGCGACCCGGACCCGTGTGTTGTAGCGGTCGCGGGGCAGGTAGATCAGGCACGAGACGAAGCGGCCGTAGGGGTCGACCCGCAGGAACAACCGCAGTTGCCGGCGCATCGCGACCACCGCGGTGACGGTCTCGTAGAGGGTGTCGGTGTCGGCGGAGAACAGTTCCACCCGGGGCAGCGCCTGCAGCACCTCGAGCATCGCCTGTCCGGTGAAGGACGACAGTTCCACGCCGGCGCGGGCCACCACCTCCCGGACCCGGCGCGCCAGCACGGGAATGTCGAGCACGTTCTCGTGCAGCGCGGTCACGGCCAGCACACCGAGGAACCGGTGCTCGCCGACGACGCGACCGTCCGGGCCGAGGACGGCAACGCCCACGAAGTACGGGTACACCGAGCGGTGCACCGTGGCAGGCAGGGACGCCTGGGTGAGCACCAGCAGCGGCCGGTCGGTGGCCTCGACGGTCGCCGACATGTCGATCACGTCGTCGGCGGCGAGGTCGGAACGCAGCACCCCGAGACCACTGCCGGGCACGGCGCGGGCGTGCCGCGTCCCGGAGGCGTCGGCGACGATGTCGTAGCGCCGGTAACCGAGGACGGTGTAGTTGCCACGCGCGAGCCAGCGCAGCAGCGCCGCCGTCTCCCGCAACTCCTCCGCGGCGTGCCGCGGCGGCGGGTTCTCGGCGAGCGCGTCGAGTTCGACGGCGAGATCGCGTTCGCGGGCGAGCATCGCGGCGGTGTCGGCCCCGACCTGCCGCACGTCGGCGAGCACACCGCCGATCTCGGTGCCGACGGTGTCGAGGGTGGCCTCGGAGGTGGCCGGGTGCAGCTGGACGTGAATCCACGACTCCGCGACGAAGCCGTGCGGGGGCGTGGTGTCGGCCACCATCTCGAGCAGGCGTCCGTCCTCGTCGCGCCGGACGGACACGACGGGATGGACGAGTTCGCGGATGGCGACGCCGAGCCGGGTCAGCAGCGCGATGACGGATTCGACGAGCAGCGGCATGTCGTCGGTGACGATCTGCAGGGCGGCGCCGACGCCCCACCGATCGCCGGGCCGGTAGACGCGGGTCAGGACGGCGTCGGCACTCCGCTCGCGGCCGAGGTCCAGGTGGGCGAACAGGGCCGGATCGGGGGCGTCGAGGGTGTCCGCGTAGCGGCGATAGACGTCCTCGAGCGCGGCCGCCGAAAGCTCACCGCGCCGGTTCGACGAAACCCCCTGGGGTGTGGCGGACTCGGCCATGGTGCTCACTCCCTCATTCGCCGCCGGAAACCGGCAGCGCCGCGGACAGGCTCTGGTTCGAGCCTATCCGCGGCGCCGGGTGTGAGGGGGGAATCCCGGGCCGGGGCGGTCAGCCGACCGTCGCGGCGACGTAGTCCTCGAGGACCGCCCGCTCCTCGGCGGTGAGCGGCCGGGAGGACTCCGTGTGCGGGTCGAACCCGACGAGGACGGCGTCCCCGGAACCGCACGGATTGCCCTGCACGTCGGTGATCACGTGCCGCAGGGTGTACGAGCTGTTGCCCACGTGCAGGACCGAGATGGCGACGGTGATCGGACCGGAGTCGTCCTTGAGCGGGCGCAGGAACTCCACGTCCATCTTCCGCACCACCACGGCGCCGCGCGCGAACGGGCCGCTCTGCAGGAACTTGATCCGGGCCTCCTGCATGTACTCCACGAACTTCGTGTTGTTCACGTGCCCGAGACGGTCGGAGTCGGCCCAGCGGACCTCCAACGTGCAGGTGAAGGTCTTCTGCCCCGGCTCAGTCACGGGTGAGCTTCCGGTGGGTGACGCGGTGCGGACGCGCCGCCTCCGCCCCGAGCCGCTCGACCTTGTTGGCCTCGTACGATTCGAAGTTGCCCTCGAACCAGAACCACTTGCCCTCCTCGACGTTGCCTTCCCACGCGAGGATGTGGGTGCAGGTGCGGTCGAGGAACCAGCGGTCGTGGGAGATCACGACGGCACAGCCGGGGAACTTCTGCAGTGCGTTCTCGAGCGAGCTCAGGGTTTCGACGTCGAGGTCGTTGGTCGGCTCGTCGAGCAGGATCAGGTTGCCGCCCTCCTTGAGGGTCAGTGCCAGGTTCAGGCGGTTGCGCTCACCACCGGAGAGCACCTCGGCCTTCTTCTGCTGGTCCGGGCCCTTGAACCCGAAGGCGCTGACATACGCGCGCGAGGGCATCTCGTTCTGGCCGACCTCGATGTAGTCGAGTCCGTCCGAAACCACCTCCCACACCGTCTTGTTGGGGTCGATGTTCGCGCGGGACTGGTCGACGTAGCTCAGCCTGACGGTGTCGCCGACCTTCACGGTGCCCGAGTCGGGCTTCTCGAGGCCGACGATGGTCTTGAACAGGGTGGTCTTGCCGACGCCGTTGGGACCGATCACGCCGACGATGCCGTTGCGCGGCAGCGTGAACGACAGGTCCTTGATCAGCACGCGGCCTTCGAATCCCTTGTCGAGGTGGTCGACCTCGACCACGACGTCGCCCAGGCGCGGCGGTGTCGGGATCTGGATCTCCTCGAAGTCCAGCTTGCGGAACTTCTCGGCCTCGGCGGCCATCTCCTCGTAGCGGGCCAGACGGGCCTTGCTCTTGGTCTGGCGCGCCTTGGCGCCGGACCGGACCCACTCGAGCTCCTCCCGGAGGCGCTTCTGCAGCTTCTGGTCCTTCTTGCCCTGCACCTCGAGGCGCTCGGCCTTCTTCTCCAGGTAGGTGGAGTAGTTGCCCTCGTACGGGTGCAGCTTGCCGCGGTCGACCTCGCAGATCCACTGCGCGACGTGATCGAGGAAGTACCGGTCGTGGGTGACGGCGAGGACGGCGCCCGGGTAGCTCGCGAGGAACTGCTCGAGCCACAGCACCGACTCGGCGTCGAGGTGGTTGGTGGGCTCGTCGAGCAGCAACAGGTCGGGCTTGCTCAGCAGCAGCTTGCACAGGGCGACGCGGCGGCGCTCACCGCCGGAGAGGTGGGTGACCGGCTCGTCCGGCGGCGGGCAGCGCAGGGCATCCATGGCCTGCTCGAGCTGCGAGTCGATGTCCCAGGCGTTGGCGTGGTCGAGTTCCTCCTGGAGCTTGCCCATCTCCTCCATCAACTCGTCGGAGTAGTCGGTCGCCATCAGCTCGGCGATCTCGTTGAACCGGTCGAGCTTGACCTTGATCTCGCCGAGACCCTCCTCCACATTGCCGCGGACGGTCTTCTCCTCGTTGAGCGGCGGTTCCTGCAGCAGGATGCCGACGGAGGCTTCCGGGTCGAGGAAGGCCTCGCCGTTGCTGGGCTGGTCCAACCCGGCCATGATCTTGAGGATGGACGACTTGCCCGCGCCGTTCGGTCCGACCACACCGATCTTGGCACCCGGGTAGAAGCTCATGGTGACGTCGTCGAGAATGACCTTGTCACCGTGCGCCTTGCGCACCTTCTTCATCGTGTAAATGAACTCCGCCATAGGTCCAGCGTATCGGGCGGACCCGCAGAACCCACATCCCGGACGACCGGGCCCGCCCGGCGGGACCCGGGAGCGGGCCGGCTACGACCCGAACAGCCGCGCCACGAACGGGGTGGTGTCGGGCAGGGACCGGGTCATGGTCGTGTTGTGCCCGGCCACGTACACCCGGTAGTCGGCGTCGGCGCCCCCCGCCCGCAGGTCGGCTGCGAGCTTGGCCGACAGCGGCGCCGGAACCATCGTGTCGTGGATGCCCTGGGCGAGGAACACCGGCCGGTCGTACCCGCTCGTCGGGACGCCGAGGTAGTCGGCGAACACGGCGGGGAACCGGCCCGCGGACAGCGGCAGCGCCGCCAGCTCGCCCACCCGCACCCCGTCGGCGAGCGCGTTCAGCTCGTTGTAGCAGAGCTGTTCGGCCGCGTCGACGAACTTCCGCCCGGTCGGGGTCAGGTAGCTGTTCACATCCAGGTCGGGCTGGGCGGCGCGGAGCCCGGCGAAGATGTAGGAACTGAAGGCCACCAGACCCTCGAAGCCCGGATCCGGGAATCCGGGTCCGCCCATCGGAAACAGTTGCTCGAGGTTGGACGGCGCCCCGGTGGTGACGGTGCCGCGGAAGTCGAGCTCCGGGGCCCGCGACGAGGCCCGGTGCGCGGTGTGCAGCGCCGCGTGCCCGCCCTGGGACTGGCCGACGACGACCCAGCGCTGCGACAGCGACGGCTCGGCGGCACGGCCCGCGCGCACGATGTCGACGACGCTGTTGGCGGCGCTCTGCCCGTCGAGGTACGGGTGGACGCCCTCGGTGCCCAGGCCCGGATAGTCGGCCGCGACGACGGCGTAGCCCTGGGCGAGCCAATGCTCGAGGTACGGACGCTCGAGATCGGACCACGGGTGCCGCGACGGGGCGCAGTCGTCGGCGATGCCGACGGTGCCGTGCGCGTAGGACACCACCGGCCAGCCGCCCGCCGGGGCCGGCCCCGGCGGGAGGAACAGCACGCCGGTGCCGACGGCCGGAGCGCCGGAGCGCCACTCGGTGCGGTAGGTGAGCCGCTCGGCGACCGCGGCACCCGGCACCGACATCTCGGCCGGCAGCGGCTCGACCGACACGATCGCGCCCGGCGCGGGGTCGGCGGCCGCGACGGACGGGGCGAGCACGCCCGCCAGCACCGCGCCGATCGCGCCCAGCGCCCGTCGCCACCGTCTGTTCCGGCCCATGAAGTCCTCCGCTCGTCCGAGGGGCGTGCCGATCGTCGGCATGCGCCACCTCGCACGTCGGTCGCCGGCCGTCCCGCGTTACCGGACGAATCGGGCGGCCACGAACGGTGTCGTGTCCGGGAGCGCGTCGAAGAGGGTGGCGAAGTGGTCGTCCGGATAGGTGCGGTAGTCGACGTCGGCGCCACCGGCCCACAGGTCGGCGACGAGCTTGAACGACAGCGGCGCGGGAACCATCCGGTCCCGCAATCCCTGGCCGACGAACAGCGGCCGGTCGTAACCGCGGGTCGGGACACCGAGGTAGTCGGCGAGCGCGGCCCGCATCCGGTCGTCGCCCAGCGGCCGGGACAGCAACTGCCCCACATCCACGTCGGCGGCGCGGTCCTCGAGATCCCCGTAGCAGAGGTACTCGGCGGCGTCGACGAGATCGCGTCCGACGGGCGTGAGGTAGCTGTTCACGTCGAGATCGGGGCGTGCCGCCCGCAGCCCGGCCATGATGTAGGCGCTGAACGAGACGAGCCCGTCGAGGTCGAGGTCGGGGAAGCCGGGCACCCCGAACGGGAACAGCAGCTCGAGGTTGGACGGCGCACCGGTGGCGACCGCGCCGCGGAAGTCGAGCTCCGGCGCGCGCACCGTGGCCCGGTGCGCGGTGTGCAGCGCCGCGTGCCCGCCCTGCGACTGGCCGACGACCACCCACCGCTGCGACAGCGACGGTTCGACGGCCCGGGCGGCGCGGACGACGTCGACGATGCTGTTCGCGGCGGTGGGCCCGTCGAGATACGTGTGCAGGCCCTCGGTACCGAGGCCGGGATAGTCGGCGGCCACCACCGCGTAGCCCTGCGACAGCCAGTGCGCGAGATACCGCCGCTCCCGGTCGATGCGCCGGTTGCGCGACGGCGCACAGTCGTCGCCGATGCCGACGGTGCCGTGCGCCCACGACACGACCGGCCAGCCGCCGTCGGGTGCCTCACCCGGCGGCAGGAACAGCACCCCCGTGCCGACGGCGGCGACGCCGGACCGCCACTGAGTCCGGTAGGTGAGCCGCTCGGCGACCGCGGCACCGGGCACGGAGAGTTCCGCCGGCAACGGTTCCACCGACATCACCGCGCCGGGCACGGGTTCAGCGACCGCGACGGCCGGGCACATCACGGCCACCGACGCGCAGGCCGCCCACAGCGACCGGCGCACTCCCCACCTGCTCACGGCGCAACCCCTCTGCTCTACCTGCCGAGCAATGTCGCCGCGAACGGCGTGCTGGCCGGCAGGGCGTCGAACATGGTCTCGGAATGCCCGTTGGGGTAGGTGCGGTAGTCGACGTTCGTACCCCCGGACCACAGGTCGGCGACGAGCTTGAACGACAGCGGCGCCGGCACGACCTGATCCCGCAGCCCCTGACCGAGGAACAGTGGCCGATCGTAGCCGCGGGTGGGCACCCCCATGTAGTCGGCGAGCGCCGCACGCATGCGGTCGTCGCCGAGCGGGCGGGCGAGGATCTCCCCCACGCCGATGCCGCGGACGCGGTCGCCGAGGTCGGCGTAGCAGAGCCGTTCGGCGTCGTCGACGACGTCCCGCCCGACCGGGGTGAGGTAGCTGTTCACGTCCAGGTCGGGCCGCGCGACCCGCAGGCCGGCCAGGACGTAGGACAGGAACACGGTGGTGCCGTCCAGGCCCAGGTCCGGGAAACCGGGGCCGCCGAACGGGAACACCGTCTCGAGGTTCGACGGCGCGCCGGTGGCGATCATGCCGCGGAAGTCGAGTTCCGGGGCCCGCGACGTGGCCAGGCGCGCGGTGTGCAGGGCGGCGTGACCGCCCTGCGACTGGCCGATCA